>JAHDSC010000085.1 GCA_018432925.1 Desulfobacterales bacterium
CACCCGATCAATAGTGATCCGGGCGGACTTTTGGGCAGGAGGAAACGTGATGGAATCGACGGCTGATCCGGTAATGCATTCAAATTATCCGACCCGTAAAGGCTGGCTCTCATGGATAGGTACCGGAGCCTGTTCCCTGGGTATTACACTGGTGATCTTTATTCTCATGAACGCACTTTTACACCCGGCCCCGGCATCACTTACTTTGACGTCCCCTCCGGTACAAGTCAATGTAATTCGTATCCCGCGGCCGGATACGCCCGTGGTCCATAAAACCCCCAAACCGCCGGCAGCTGAGCCTGAAAAACCGAAACCGATGCCCGAAGCGGCGCATAGAAAAGTACCCGATTCCAAATTAAGTCTACCTTTTGAAATCAACCCAAAATTGCCGTGCGGTCCGGCGACGCTGGAAATGCCTCCCGTGGCGACGGCCGCCCTAAGCGACTTCGGGTTGCCGAATGTTTTTAGCGCCGGGGATCTGGATCAGCCACTGATAACCCTGACACGCATACCGCCGGTCTATCCGTTAATCGCCAAGCAGCGAAATATACAGGGATGGGTCACCGTGCGATTTATGGTTACCGAGGAAGGCGGGGTCGAAAATGTGACCATTTATAAAGCGCAACCGCCGGGCATTTTCGACCAAAGCGTCATCCGATGTGTTTCATGCTGGCGCTTCAGACCGGGCACGGTGGAAGGGGTACCCGTGAAAACCCGTGCCGAAACAACGGTGAAGTTTGTCCTGAGGCAAAATGGATAAAACCATATTTGGTGATCAATCCAAGAAGATATGAGCACGTTGGGCTTTTGGAGAAAAATCCATGTCGAATCGATCAACATTTTTGAAATCATTTCGTTTGCTGGTACTTGTGTGGGCGTGCTTGTGGTCGTATTCGGAAGCAGCCGAAAAAGCCGATGATCTCCCGATATCCGCGCGCATGGTGCTGGCTGAAGCCGGCGAACTGATGGAGAAAAAAGCATATCGCCGTGCCGTGGAAACGCTGACCGAATTTCAGGGCCGAGGCAAGCGAATAACGAAACTCGACGAGCCCGATCCACAAGGGTATCACCATCCCATGATCTATTACTTCCTTGGTAACTGCTACTTGCTTCAGAAGAACTACCCCCAGGCCGAAAAAGCCCTCCTGCAGGCCGTAACGCGCGATCCGGGTTTTGTGGAGGTTTGGGTGAATCTGGCCAAAACCTACCATGAACAACAGAGCTATCGAAAAGCCGCTCAATGTTTTGCAACCGCATATGAAAAATCGGATCAGAGCACTCCCGACAATCTTTACTGCTGTGCGGTCGGATATTTAATGGCCAATGAAACGGGTCCTTCCGTTGCCGCATTTCAAAGGCTTTTTGAAAATCATCCCGACCGGATTACGATGCAATGGCGGGAGTATTTTGTTCAAGCGCTGATTGCGGCCGATCAGCCTCGTCGCGCCTTGCCTCTGATTCGGAAACTGACGGAACAATCTTCGGGAGAAGGAAAAACAAAGTGGCGGGAAATATTGCTGTATCAATATCTCCAATTGGATATGCGCACCGAGGCATTGGCATATGCAACCGAATTGACCCGCGGCGAATGTGCCACGGCAAAATGGTGGAAAGCTCTGGCACATGTGGAGTTGTCCG
The DNA here is from genome assembly GCA_018432925.1 of Desulfobacterales bacterium. GTDB lineage: Bacteria > Desulfobacterota > Desulfobacteria > Desulfobacterales > JAHDSC01 > JAHDSC01. The sequence goes on from JAHDSC010000085.1 coordinate 1,639, forward strand.
ATGGACGCGGCGAAGAGGCATTGGCAGCCCTGACCATATACGGCTACCTGACCCCGCTGTCCACCCAAGAAAAAAAACTGTGGGCGGACTTGAATCTTCAGTTGAATATTCCAGCACGGGCTGTTTCGCAATACCAGGAAATTATGAAGGATGATCCGAATCCGGGAACCCTGCAAAATCTGATTCTGGCCTACCAGAAACTGGATCGATACGAAGAAGCCCTTGATCAACTGGCCCGCTATGCTCCGGATGCTGAAAACGCGGATTTGCTGATGTTGAAAGCCGATCTTCTCTATGCGCTCAAACGCTATCCGGAAGCAAAAGATGCTTATCGGCAGGTCGCACAAAGCAAATCTTCAAAATCCGGGCAGGCCTGGTTGATGGCGGGTTATGCCGCCTGGTGGAGCGACGATATTACCGCCGGCCGGCATGCATTTAAAAAAGCCGCCGGGGATAGCCGGTACCGCAAAGCAGCTACTCTGGCAATGCAACAAATGGTAAGGTAACTTTTATAAAACAATACAACACCGATCGCCTGGAGGATTAGTAAAATGGAAAAAACAAGTTTTCTTATAACGCTGGTCTTGATATCGACCGGGTTTTTTATGATGACTTTCCGCTGTATTCCGGTTTATGCGGAAGACTATAAAATCATCACCGACATGTGCGACAACAAGGTTGAAGTGCCGGTCAACCCGAAACGGATTGCTTGCATGCATTGTGTTTCTCCGGAGAAAATCATGACACTCGGAAAGGGGGATTCCATATGCCTGATGGCGGAACAATCTCCTTGGGCTTACAAACTGTTTCCGGAAATAAAAAACGCTCGATCCAATAAGGGAGTTACGCCGGAGCAGATGCTGGATATGAAAATCGATTTTGTGCTCTATACGCCGGGGATGACCAAAGAGGAACCGTACCGCTCGGCAGGATTAACAACCGTATGTGCATTTTCGGCCGAAAAAAGGCCCATGAACCTGGATGAATTCATGGAAAATTTTAAAAGGCAGATCGACTTATTCGGCGATCTTCTGGGGCCGGATGCAAAAGCCCGGGCGGATCGATACAATCAATATTTCGATAAAAAGGTCAAACAAATTCTTTCCATCACATCAAGGATCGAAAAAACAGACAGGCCCTCGGTTTACTACGGGGGTTTACACGGCAGCATGCTAGGCAGTCAGGGAAAAGGAAGCTTCATGCACTGGAATACGGAAGTTTCCGGAGGTAATTTTTTACCGCAGGCACTCAATGATAACCATGCAACGGCAACCATGCCTCAGGTATTGTCATGGGATCCGGACATTATTCTGCTCAGCGGATATGTTGACTCCATTGATGTGATAAAGAAAAATCCGGAGTGGTCCTCCATGAGAGCGGTTAGGAACGGGAGAGTTTATCGGCTTCCAAGGGGGGTTCATACATGGGACCATGCGAGTAGTGAAGGAGTGCTGCTCATGATGTACATGGCCAAACGATTTCATCCGGATTTATTCAAGGATTGGGATATGATCCAAGAGATGAAGACTTTCTATTCCGAAATATACGGCAAAACCATAACGGATGACGACGCGGAAAGAATTCTGCAAAATCTTCCGCCGACGCAATAGAATCTGAGGTGCCGCCGACCATCGACCATGCTGCCGGTTTTCAAAAGTTCCGGCGTATTCGGATGAACTTCATCTGTATGAGCATGCCTGTGAGCGGTGGATTGAGGCGGGCCCATCAAAAATAGAGTCGATCGGTGAAAAAGATGTTTTGCCGGAAAGATCAATTCCTGTATAATTCACGCTGCTACCTTCTTATGAAATTGTGGCTGGGTTCCCATCCCGATTTTAGCAGACCCGCAAAGGAGAGGTAGATTTTTCGCATTTTCAGCTTGTAATGCATTTGTCACGCGAACGATGAATGGTGTGGGTTTCATGTGCGCGGCAAAAGGGAATTAAATCGGCTCGATTCGAGGTCTGGCGATGAAAGCTCCCCGAGTGTCGAATGAATAACCATTGTAACGGAGGTTTCCATGAAAGGCATGTCTCTCGGTCTGAAAGAGGCGTTATTTTTGACCCTGGAAAACATAACGCCGCTCCCTGCTGAGAATGTTTCCCTGGTTGAAAGTGTCGACCGTGTAGCGGCTTCCGATCTCTATGCCCTGGTAGATTCCCCTTTCATGGATTCCTCCCGTAAAGACGGCTACGCCGTGTTATCCCATGAAGTGCTTGACGCAACGGCTGAAAAGCCGGTTCGCCTGAGGCTATTGGGATCAATATCCGCCGGAGATGAGAAGGATATTACTATCAAACCGGGAAAAACGGTAAGGGTATTGACGGGGGCTCGAATCCCGACCGGAGCGGATGCCGTAGTGGCCGAAGAATATGTGAAAAAGGAAGACCGTGATGTGCTGGTAGAGGCCTTTGCGGAGCCCAAGAATATCCTGAAGCGAGGCAGCGATGCGGCATTTGGCGAATGTATCCTACGGAAAGGCCAAAAAGTATCACCGGTTATGGCAGGACTCCTTGCCGCCGCCGGACACAGCGTGGTTCCGGTTGTCAGAAATCCCGTTGTAGGAATTATCGGAACCGGTGATGAAATCGTCGAACCGGGTCAACCTCTGGCGGAGGGGAAGCTTTACGCAAGCAATATCATGACCCTGGCGGGATGGTGCAATCGATATAAAATGAAGCCCCGCTTGACCGTTGTAAAGGATGATCATGATGCCATCTTCCGTGCCATCCGGGCCCTGTCCGACGAAACGGATGCCGTGATAACCAGTGGAGGGGCATGGACGGGGGACCGCGATCTGGTGGCGCAGATCCTTGAAAATCTCGGATGGAAAGAGGTGTTTCACCGGATTCGCATCGGGCCCGGAAAGGCGGTCGGTTTCGGCATGCTGGATAACAAACCCGTATTCATTCTGGCCGGCGGACCGCCATCCAATCTGATGGGCTTTCTACAGATTGCATTGCCCGGCCTGCTTACTCTTTCCGGTCACACGAATCCGGGTCTGCCGAGGATGAATGCCAGGCTTGCCTCCGAACTCCGTGAGGGCGAACTCGACTGGACGGATTTTTTCTTCGGTACGCTTGAATTTGATGACGGATTGCCGAACTTTTATCCGATGAAAAAACGAAGTCGTTTACGCTCCATAGCAAAGGCTACGGCAGTTGTAGCAATACCGGAGGGAAAAGATTGTCTTCAGGAGGGATCGGTGATCAATGTTCAACTGCTGGAATAGGCAGCCGTTGAACGACGACTTCAGCCCCGCCGAGGTTTCCGGAAAACGCGTTCTTATCGTTATCTTTTTTTGGAAACAACCGGAAGTCGGATCATTTACCGATTATAAAAGTCATTGAATTGCACGGTCCGATCCATTTAGATTTCAATGCGCCTCTTTTTGTTCATTATTATGGACCCCCATACAAATGAACACCTCAATCACCGCCTCAACCTTATATAACTACGTTCAATGCCCTCATCGGGTGTTCCTTGATTTTTTCGGTGATCCTTCGAAAAAAGACCCGGTCGGTGCATTCATTCAGCTACTTTGGGAAAGAGGCGTTTCCTTTGAGCGAGAGACCATGGAGAAGCTGGAAGTCCCTTTCGCGGATCTTCATCTTCTGGATCCCGGAGAAAAAGAACGCCGGACATTTCAATTGCTCCGGCAGGGCGAAGGCATCATCTATGGCGGGAGATTTCGAACCGGGACGCTTGTCGGGGAGCCGGATCTTTTGGTTCACAGAGGAAACGGTTACGTTGCCGGAGATATCAAGAGCGGCGCGGCCCTGAAAGGAATGGATAATGAAACCAACGGCAGGCTCAAAAAACATTACGCGGTTCAACTCGCATTATATACCGACATTCTCCATCAACTTGGGTTTCTGTCACCCGACCATCACCCTTTTATATGGGATATTCACGGTCGGGAAACGGATTATGATCTGGAGTTGTTTGTCGCGAAACGAGATCGGCGAAGCTTCCGGCATTATTACGAGAACTGTTTAAAAAGCGTACGGAGTATTCAAAAAAGAGAGCAACGGACGCTTCCCGCTTTGTGTTCGATGTGCAAGTTTTGCCACTGGCGATCGCAGTGCCGCTTCCAATTGAACCGCGATAATGATCTGACGCTGATACCGGAACTGGGAAGGGCAAAAAGAGATGCGATGTTTCCTTATTTGAAAACCGTCCGCGACCTGGCCGAATCCGATTTAACCGACTGGATTCATGGTAGAAAGACGATTTTTCCTCGAATCGGCGCCCAGACCCTCCGGCGTTTCCGGACTCGTGCCGGGTTGCTGACCACTCCCAACGCTCAACCCCGCATCGGGGAATCCCTGGTTTTTCCGGATTCCGACATTGAAATCTTTTACGATGTTGAAACGGACCCCATGAGGGATTGCTGCTATCTTCATGGTTTCCTGGAACGGTTCAAATCCGCTCCGGATCGTGAAACATACCATACCTTTTTTGCCGATGAACCGTCCGAGGAACAGGAGCGAACGGCTTTTCAACGCGCCATGGATTACCTGGCAAGCCGGCGGCCATGCGTGATGTATTATTATTCTCATTACGAAAAGACAACCCTGTGGAAGCTGCAAAAGCGGTTCCCGGATATTGCCTCGGAAGCCGATATCGAGCATCTGTTTTCACCGGGCGCGGCGGTGGATCTTTATACCGATGTCGTCCGAAAGAAAACCGAATGGCCCACCAATGATTATTCAATCAAGACCCTTGCGACCTACCTGGGATTTCAGTGGCGGGACAGGGAACCGTCCGGAGCTGCCTCCATCGAATGGTATCATCGGTGGGTTGAAACCGGCGACACCCTGATTCGTCAGCGGATTTTAAATTACAATGAAGACGACTGTATCGCCATGCGGGTTCTCCTGGATGGACTGCGCGACCTGCCGCGTGAAGCGATCCCCGATGATTGAAACTCCCTGGTGAAAGCATCAGGATATCGTCAACCGTAAGCATTTTTACTTGATTCCGCTTTTGCGCAAACCGGCTTATCGCAACGGCACGAGGCGGAGCAAACGATCACCCTCTTTTCGTCCCGGCCCATAGGCATCGGTGTCGGAGGTGATCACGTAGATCGATCCATCGATCCCCTGAGCCACGTCACGCAATCGACCGAACCGGTTCTTGAGCAGAAACTCCTGTTCCACGGGTTCCTGATCTTTGAATTTTACGCGTACCAGTTTCCGTCCCACCAGGGTGGTAAAAAAGAAATCGTTTTTCCACGGGGGAAAGAGGTTGCCCGTATAGAACATGGCGCCGGAGGGAGCGATCGCCGGGGTATATTCAAGAAGCGGAGCGATCATCCCCTCTTTGTTGCCGCGGTGATGTACCAGGGGCCACCCATAGTTTCCCCCTGATACGATGATGTTCACTTCATCCCCTCCGCCGGGGGCATCATTCCATGAGGGCCCGTGTTCGGTCTGGACAATGTACCCGGTTACGGGTTGAACCGCCATTCCCTGGGAGTTGCGGTTGCCGTATGAAAATATTTCGGGTCGGGCATCCTTTCGACCGACAAATGGATTGTCCGAAGGAATGGTGCCGTCATCGTTGAGCCGAAGCGTTTTGCCGTTTAAATCCGTCAGGTCCTGCGCCCTTTTTCCTTCCCCTCGTTCCCCTAGCGTGAAATAGAGTTTTCCATCCGGAGCGAAAGTCATTCGGCATCCGAAGTGCTTGGGCTTGTCGCTCCCGGGAAAACCCGGAAAAATCACATTCATCTCCCGGAGTCCTTCCGGCGTTTCTTTGAAACGTGTGATCCGGGTCATCATGCCTGCATCCGAATCGATGGTGTAGGCGAGGTATACCAGCCGGTTTGCGGCATAGTCGGGATGGAGGACCATATCCAGCAACCCGCCCTGCCCCTGGTAGCTTACCCTGGGGACGCCGGGCACGGGAGAAGGACGCATGCGACCGTTTTCAACCACGCGAAGCCTGCCGGGTCTTTCGGTGATGAAGATGCGGCCATCCGCCACCGGGACAATCGCCCATGGACTCTCGAGTCCCTGGAGGACGATTTCAACCTGAAAACTCTCTTCGTCGGATTCCATAACAGGGACCGGAGGGGGTACAATTCCGGCACGCAGCCAGGCGGCAATGTCGTAGCCCATTGCCGCTCCATGCCAAAGCAGTACACAGACACAGGTCAGGGTAAAAAAATCGTGAACTTTTTTCATCCGGACACCTTCCTTTTGAATTTTCATTTTAATTTCGAAAGAAGATCTGAAAACCCGTTGGATCGGATCTTCAAGCTCGATGCTTACGTCTGGTTCGGTTGCGATCAGGGAGACTTCTTCGGAGCGAGGGATCGGAGTGTTTTATGGAAAAGTATCGCAGCGATTAGTTTTCGTGTCAATCACTCCATGCCGACTCATCAAAAAACAATGGGGTGATTGTGGCTTCCGAATCCGGAATGTCGAATTCTTTCCTGTTGATCCTCCTGCCGATAACCCGGAATGACCATTACATAAAATTTCAATCGATTTTGGGGTGTTTCCTGTATTTACTTTTTGGAGAGCTCATTCCTAATCTATTGTAGCAATCCAAATACCAGAGATGAAAAAAGGGAGGTGCCTTCCATGGAAACAAAACAGGGGAAAAAAATCGTGAACGGCGTCAACGTAGAAGAACTGTTACATACGATTGATCTGATCAAAGAGAAACCGGATATTGCCAAATTCAAGTTCCGCGCAAGGAACCACTGGATGGATGGAACCCACAATCGGGCAACCGTAAAAGATTTTTACGGTGCTCTTAAAGAGGATGACTCCAGGGAAGCCGCGGTTTTTGAAATCGATGAACCGCCGGTTCTCCTGGGTAAAAATCTGGGATCTGATCCTGTAGAGTATCTTCTCGTGGCTCTGTCCGGTGGTCTGACAACGAGCATGATCGCACATGCGGCTGCAAAGGGAATCGAAATCAGAAGAGTATCGTCCCGGTATGAAGGCGATATCGATCTTCGCGGCTTTCTTGGCATATCGGAGGATGTACCGGTGGGGTATCGGGAGATCCGGGTGTATTTTACAATCGATGCGGATATATCGGATAATCAGAAGAAGGACCTGGTACAAATGGCGCAAAAATACTCGCCGGTTTTCAACACGATTACAAAATCTGCCCCGGTCTCCGTTCATCTGGAAAAATAAAAAGGGATACCGGAACATTTCCATCAAGTCAGGTTCACGGCATCATGCAGATGCATTCGAGCCTGGGCCCTGCTGAACGAAATCATCAAATTAAAGATGCAGAGGCATTGTCTGCCGCGGTTGTGTTACGAGGATGGCTGAGCCTGAAAAGGGCGGTTGGGAAAGGTGGTGACGATTCAATTCAAGGGTATCTTTTTCGAAAACAGGAGAAATCATGAAAGAATCTGAAATATCTGCGGGATTCGAGGAAATGATGAAATTCGGTCTGGTGGAAGCACTGCTGGGTCGCCGGTCGAGGCGCTTCTTCATGGGTGCGGAAATTCCGGACGGAGTATTCACATACAAATCAAGACGCAAGGAATTCCCGTTAACCGATCTCGAAAAAATGCTGGTGGTATCGGCCTGCGGCGGCAATACATCCTGGCATCACATGATTTACCGTGCGGCCCGTTATGCCCCTTGCCTTTCCAATTACGCCGGATCCGCGGGCGGACGGGTATATCCCTCGTCCGCGGGGTTTCACACAAGCCAGGTTTTCTTCACGGACGACGAAGGCGTATATCTGTTGGAAATGCGAGATGCATCTGCTTTCAGTGACCGGTCGGATGCCGGATCATTGGACCCGAAAGCATTTACAGACAATGTCCGAAAACATGTCCGAAAGATCCGGAATGGACGTCTCCGGCTTCCATCGAAGGTGCCGTACACAGAACCGCACAATACCTGGGTCGTCAATCACCCTGGATCGCTGCTCGTGATCCCTGTGGGTGATCTGGCCCAGCATGTTCTGTTGAATCTTTGCTACATGCTGCAAAACGGCCTGGTGTTGTATGACGATATCAACAAACGATCCATTCCGGGTATTGATCGTTTTACCGACATCGTGGACGTAAAAAAGGTCTGGCCCATCACATTCGTCGAGCAATGGTCACTTGCGGAGGTAACCGTTGAACTCGGAACGAGCTGCTATGCCGGTACGCTGATGCTCCAGGCCATGGGGCTTGGAGGATGGATGTTCAACGGAATCGACCCCTTCGCCATGCTTGGTGCAAGCGGTGATCCGGAAGTGCCCGGACTGGGGTTCCGGTATGACACGGACGATCGCTGGCCTTATCCGAATCCCACCGGCCTTAAGGGATGGATGGAAGGCTGCTGTCCCCCTCATTATCCGGACATGAAAGCCGCCGTGGAGGCGGTGTGCGAGCGAAAGTTCGGCCCGGGAGGGCCGTTTCATCCCGACACGCCCGGTCCATGGAAAGACAGCCGCAAGGTGCGTTCCGCCGCACGGATCCATGACGAACGGTTTCGAGAGTGCATCGCTCTCCAGGCCCAGTACCTGTATGATACATTCGGCAAGTTTCCCGGCACGGTACCCTCCATGTTCGTCATCATGTACCTGCAGGCGCATCATCTCGATCTCGATTTTTATGACGAATTTTACAGGCCCGGATCGTATTTGAAAACGCATGCCGATCACATGGCAGATTGGCACCGGGGTGACTCGATAGGTTCCGGCTTAAAAAAATCCGACTAGAAATCAATATTCAGGCCCGCCGTTACCCGAAATCCGTCGTCGGGATATCCGTAGTGAACCTCGTACGCTTCATCCAGAAGGTTCTCAAGATAAACAAAGAGTTCCGTTTGACATTTCGGAAAACCAACCGGCTGGATGATTTTCAGATCCAGCGTGGTGTATCCGTCGACTTTCTTTTCCGATGTATTTTCAATGTCGCTGTAATGGCTGCTGATACTGGTAACCGATGTTTCCGTGCGGGTTTTTGTCGGCAGGGTCCAATTCAGGGTGATCTTGAACTTGTGTTCCGGCGTGTAGGTCAGCTCCTGATCATTGTCCCGGTTGCGGCTCGTCTGGAACAGGTAACTTAAATCCAAACTTGCCGTTGAAGTCGGTTTCCAGTTCATAACGGTTTCAATACCCTGGCGATAGGCTCCATCGACATTGACCGGTCTTTTGATCCGATCCGCCCCTTCCTGATAAGCGATTTTATCGTCGGTATCCTCGCGGAAAAGGGTGACCTCCACCGACCCTTTGTCGGAAAAACGATGGTTGATGCCGGCGGCCACCGTCCAGACGCTTTCTTCCTCAAGGTCCGGATTGCCGCGCACCTGGTCGATGGAGCCATGGCTGGGCTGGTAGAGCTGGCCAAAGGTAGGCACGTTGACCGCGTATCCGGCATTGATTTTCGCCCGGCTTCGGGAACCCAAATTGATACTCAAGCCGCCGCTGGCGGCAGGCTGGAAGTTGAAATCCGAGGTGTAGTCGCAACGCGCACCCATGCTGGCGGTCACGGAGTCAAAATCCTTGTCTCCCTGCAACCCAAGAGAGGCATTCTCACGATTGTGGTTGCCGCTTAACGTGTGATCGATGCGATCCTGGGCCAGGTTTCCGCTCAGACGAAATCCCCATTGATTATCATCCGCACTCCAGCCGGTTTCATTTTTTATGCCGAAGGTCAACGCATCCAGGGTGGAAGTCAGTCCGAATTGAGATTCATCTTCCAGACGGGTGAAGTCCAGGTAGGTTTTCAGGTCATAATCGCCGGCTTCGCCGCAGAGGCCCTGCATGCGAAAATCGAGGGCGCTTTTTTGGTAGGACTGGCGGGCATCGGGAGTCGGGTGGTAAGTGGGACCGGGCGAACCGTGTTCGGATTGAAAATAGCGGCCGTTGATGTCATAGGTAGTGGTATCTTGGGACGGCAGGTCCCACTGAAAGCTCATGCTTCCGCTGTCACTGTCGCTGTTGGTTCGGCGACCGTCCTCGTGATTTCCGGAGGCGGCCAGACGCAATTGTTGCGCTTCCATGGCAATCAAGCGCGACAAGGTTAATCCGGCTTTACCGAAAGAACCGCCGGTGACGCCGATACGGGTATTTTTCTGCCCTTCTTGATCCTTGGGGGCCGGATTGGCCAGAACGATATTGATGGCGCCGGCGGTGCCGCCGGGACCGAGCCAAACCGGTACCGGGGGTTTAAAGACGTCCACGCGTGCAACCATATCCAGCGGGATGCTGTCCAGATCCACCACGCCGTATTGGGTGCTGTTGACCGGTCGGCCGTTGATCAGAACGAGAATTTTTCCGCTGTCGCCGGAACCGCGAATGGAAATGCGCGATCCAAAACCGCTGCCGCTCTTTTTAACCTCCACCCCCGGGATCGCACTCAGGACTTGATTTAAATCCGTATAGCTTCCCTGCTTAATTTGGTCTCGCGTCATTACCGACACCTGCTGGGGGTTGTTTTGAATATAATCCTGAATTCGTTTGGCCGTCACCACCATCTCATCGGATAAAACAACGATCCCATGATCGGACGTTGGATTGTGCTGGGCAAAGGCTGTACCCGTTCCCAGGCTGCTCACCCATACCATTGCCATCATTATTGCGTGTGTTTTCAGCCAAGCTTTCATTCGATCATCCCCTGCAATTTTAAAATACATTCCGTTCCGTAGTCCGATCCATTCAGATTCACTCCGTGCAACCCCCGGGGAGATATCCATCCGCTCTACTCCGGCACATATACCATGGTCCCGTCTTTCAAACGGTAGGCAATCCCCAGACGCTCACCCTGACCCGCGGCTTTGGACTTGGAGATCTTCATGGCTTTGACCCTGGTGCCTTTCTTTGTGATGATTTCCATTTCACCCGATGCATGTTGTTTCATGATGGTCATCTCCGATTTCTGGTTGAAGAGATCCTGGAGATGATAGGCGCTGAAAAGGGTCATCAGCAGCCCGACGATAAACACGAGGCCGATGTCGAATAGATTGGCAACGCCGGTCATGGGATCGTCGTCTCTGAAGGCCGGGTTGCCGAACCCCCGGCCGGTTTTTTTAATTCGTCGTTTTTGTAAGTATTTCATGATCTGCCCGTTCCATGTTCGACGTTACCATTTCAGTAGCCAGTTCCATATTCTTGATATCCTCCTCGATCCACCGTCGCCGGACCGTGTAGAAAAAAAAGGCGGCTGTTCCGATTGCCAGGCCGGTCACGGTGGTGGTAAAGGCGATCACCAGATCCGTAGAGAGTTTTGTCATATCGCCCTGACCCAAGGCGGCCAGACCGGTTCCCATCGGAATCAGGGTGCCGAGCAGTCCCAGCGACGGTGCCGCCCGTACCAGAATTCGGAGCCGGTCCATGGACTTCCATAGTTTCAGTGTGGTTTCCTGGAGCAGGTTTTCGACGGCAGCTTCATAGCCTTCTTCGCCACTTATGGTTTGCTGAAGCGCCTGAATATATTGATTCACCCGATGGGAAACCATATTGGATCCCGAACCGGTTCTCAGAACCGTCGGAAGCTCCTGGGGCGGACATTTTTCCAACCGGATCCGTTCCAGCCATTCCGCAAAAAACGACCCGGCATGCACAATGATCAGAAAGGTCAGAATCACCAGCAGGAACAGGACCGGATAGAGGAGTGAAGAAGAGATCAAATAGATAAAGGCTTTCAGTAATGCTCCGATGTCCATCATGTTGTTTTCCTTATTTTTTTCGACTTGAAGCCAAACCCTCCGATAAAAGCGGCCGCGGTCAGGATAGTAAATGGTATGGAATGAAGTCTTGCCTGGGAATGCGTTTGACCCTGATACATCGCCAGTCGATAAATCTTTTCCATATCGGCAAACTGAGGCATGATGGTCACCGAAAGAAAAAAATAGACGGCGATCAGGAGCATGGCTCCGCCCAGAAAAGATTCAGGGGGCATGGCTTGCCGCTTTCTTCGATGCAGAGTAATGAATCCCATGGTGATCAGATTGACCAGCACGAATGTCAGATAAAGCGCCAGAACCACAAGTTTGGGCGCGTTCGGAAAACAGGTAATCAAAAACCCGGCTGAAAAGAAAATGACGGTGACGCACACCGGGCAGGGTACCGCCAGCATCAGCCATCCCTTGCTATCCGATCGGGAACCGTTTTTTTGTTTCAGCAATATCACTCCCCAGGCCATCATCGTGCCGGCCATGACCAGATGGACGATCATTCCGGACTGAATAAACGTTCGGATGACGGCTAAATGACGGACCGGATCCATCCTTTCCAGAACAATCGCGGCAGCGGCAAATGCAAAAAAATAGGTGAATGCAAAGAGCAGAAATGCGCCGGCTTTTGCTCTCTTTTTCTTTCGCCCGGCGACAAAATATGAGATGCCTACGCCGCTTTTGACGGCGAAAATGCCGATGCTGAATAATATTCCAAATATCAGGTTTTGATAGGCCATCTTTTTCTCCTCGAATTTCCGGAACAATAAAATGACAACGATTATCGCCGGCGCCAGCGCCGCGATCCCCAAAAGAACAGGCCGATGAGGAGCAGGACAAAGAGAGAGGCCGCCCATTGGATTCCCGATGAACTCAGATCGGTGGTTTCATCCCGGGTATCGATCTCCTCCATTTTATAACCTTCCACGGTTTTGGAATTTTCCGGATCAGCAGACGGGGCCTCGCCGGCGGAATTTTCCCGATCATCCGGCCGGGTGTCCGGATTCATCCTGCCCAATCCGGCATCGAGTCTGGTCAGCAGATCCTTTCGATCGACAACCTGATTATCCAGGGGCTTGGCCGCCGCCTTTTCCACGGCCAGTTTGAATTGTTCCACAATTTCCGGCGATAGAACACCCGGCACGGAGATGATATTGACCACCATCTGATTGAGCATGGGATTGTTGCAAGTGTGATCGCAACATGCCACGCCTTTTGCCACCACATTGAGGGCGTATTCGGCGGCCAGTTTGCGGGTGATCTTATCATCCGCTTGCCAGTAGTCCTTGCGCACCGCTTCCAGCATGCGGGCGGTCATGGACTGATAGGCCCATGGGTTTTCTTTGTTAAAAAAGGCTTTCAGATCCATCCCGTACTTATCCTCCACGTAAACATCAAAAATCTGCTTCCACTTCGCGGCGTCTACGGCATCCCGCACCGTGACCTGCCAGCCCCAGAGGTTTTCAACAAAGTCCGACATCTGTCGGGCCCCGGCGTAATTGTCCCGTTTCATTCCTTCCATCCACTGCGGGTTCAAATAACGGGTGCGCAATTCCCTTCCGATGGTCTTGCCCACATCTTCCACCATCAGTTCATCTTTCCTGCGGTGCATGGTCACCATGGTGTCCGGGGCTTCGCCTTTCACATTTTTCACTGCCAGAGACATGCCGCCCAGATACGTGAAAAAATCATCGGTATCGATAATTCCGATCACGTTGCTGGACCGGGAATGGACCGCGATATCCACGGCGCGAAGATTTTCCGTGAACGCCGCTTTCACGGGTACGGCCCATTTTCCCTGGCCGACGGCGAAATGGGTCCGGTTCAGGTAAATGTTGCTGATGGCCTCGTCGGATTCCCAAAGCCCGGAAGCACCCACCATCTCCTCCACCCCGTTGCCGTAAGAGCCCGGCTTTTCAGTAAATATCCGAAAGCGAGACTGCATCTCGGCTTCTTTTTCGCTCATGCCGGAAGTAATCAGCGCGTTTTTAATGATCGCATTGTTTCTCATCAGAAAATTTTCAATATCGCTCTGAGCCATGGCTTTTTGAACCGCTTCGTCCAGAAAGACGAGTTTGTCGGGAAACATGTCCCGATACAGACCGGAGGGGTTGATCAGCACATCGATACGGGGACGACCCAATTGACGGCCGGGAATGATCCGGCTGCCCGTTACCCGTTCGGTGGCATCCCAGATCGGTTCCACACCCATCAGGTACAGAATCGTGCTTTCATGAACGCCCTCATTGCGTGTGGTTTCCGTGGCCCAGAGCACCACCCCCACTTTGTCCGGGTATTTACCGTTTTTTCTCAGTTTCTCATCGATCATTTGCACGGCCGCCCGTTTGCCGATCTCCCAGGCCGCCCTGGATGGCACTTTGGCCGGAGAAAATCCGTAAAAATTTTTACCGGTGGGAATGGCCGACAGGTTTCGCAGCGGATCGTTGCCCTCTCCGGCCGGAACATATTCCCCGTTCAGGGCACGTATCAAGTTGTCCATCTCCCGAACCGGCGACGCATCCAGATCCCGGCGCACCTGTTGTCTGTCTGCCTTTGGATTCTGTTTCATAATCAGCCGCAGCATCTCTGAGGCCGCTTCCGGATCATACGGTCTGCCATAGGTATGCAATCCGTATGGGAGGGAATTGGAATCGATTTCGTGAAGATAGAGATGAACTTTCTCCATTGCTTCTTCATTTATTACCTTGAAAGAAAGATCCTCGGCGATTCCCGTCGTCTCAATCAGTTTTTCAATCTCTTTCATGTATTCGGGCCGGGTCTCGCCGCCGATGGATTTTGCGATCTCATACTTATGAAACAGGTCATGCAATCGGCTGTATTCATGGTAGAGGTCGGCTTCCTTCATGGGAGGGGTCAGGTGGTCGAGAATCACTCCCCGCCCCCGACGTTTGGCCTGGATCCCTTCGCCCACGTCGTCCACGATATAGGGGTAAATATTGGGGATGCTTCCGGTCATGATTTCCGGGGGATCGGAAGGGCAAAGCCCGGCCTGTTTTCCGGGAAGCCATTCGTAGGTGGCATGGGTTCCCAAATGCACCATTGCGTCCGCATGAAACTTTTCAGAGAGCCAGAGATAGGCCGCGATATATTGATGATGAGGATATAGGGTTTTATCATGGTACAGTTTCATAGGGTCATCCGTCCACCCTCGGGCCGGTTCCGGCAACAGAACCAGATTGCCCAGTTTGACCATGGGGAAAACCAGACGACCTTCTTTGGTCATAATGGAGCATTCTTCCGGCGCGCCCCATTGAGCAAGCACGGGTTTTCTGAAATCCTCGGGCAGACGGTTAAACCACTTTTTGTATTCCGTCAGGGAAACCTGTTCCGCGTCGCCGCCGGCAAGCATGGCGTCGAGTTCCCCCGGGGCCCAGGAACCGATGTTCCGGCCGCCGTTGAGAATCAGTTTCTTAAGCCCCTCTTCCGTGAGCGGATCCGCCTGCTCGATACGGTAGCCTTCCTGTTTCATCCGGTTCAAAATGGTTTGAAGACTCCGAAAAACATTCAGATAAGAGGCCTCGATATTCTGTTTGCCCTGGCTGTGGTTGTAATAAATGATGGCTACTTTTTTATCCCGGTTGGGCTTGCGTTGCAGCACGGCCCATTTTTTCAGTCGAGGAATGAAAAAATTCAGGCCCTCCTCTATGGCTTCATGCAAATACAAGCGTCGGCCGGTTTCCGAATCGATGAGTTCTTTTTTTCCAACCAGCACCGTGGGCTCGATCATACCGGACAATTCCGGGACAGCCACCGCCCATGCGGTTTCCATGGGCTCAAGCCCCACCTCGCTTTGCCGCCACTGGTCAATGGTTTCGGCATAGGGACAGATCCCGTTGAAGACCGGCACATTCAAGCCGCTCAAGGCTGCCCAGATCTCATCGTTGATGCAGGAAGAAAACTTCAAGCTGAAGGCCAGCAGTATGTCCACCGGTGATTTTCCGGAAATGGGTTTCAAATATCGCGTCAGCAGTATCTGGGCCGGACCGAAACAGGGAAGCACGTTGAATCCCGAAGCCTCCAGCTTCCGGATCATGGCGTCGGCCGCTTCTACCTGCCCCACTTTCAGATTGTTATTGTAAAACATGAACCCAACCCACGGATTTTGAAGACGGTGATTCTTTCGTCCCGCATACCAATTTCGATAGCTTTTCACATCCTGAAATTTTTCCGGTCCATCCGGATGATAGATGCACGCTTCCGGCAGTCTTTCCAGGGCTTCAAATGTCACGGTGGGATCTATATGACGCCGCACGGCCATACGCACCATATGGATCATATTGCCGACGGTCATATTGTGGTAGTAATCCATGATTTCCGGGTCGAATATATATCCTTTTTCGGTCAGGGCTTCCGGATCGCCGGGCGGGTTGAGGGCATAGACGGTTCGTCCGGCCATCAATTGTTCCTTCACCATAAAATCGGCCAGCTCCGTCATCATCACATTGACAAAGACTACGGACGAACCCGTGATGAATTCTTTGGCTGCCGGGTTCTTCTCCAAATCCTCCAAAGTAAAAAATTTTGTTTGAATGGGTTCAGGAAGTTTCAGTTGCTTTACCGCCTGGTGGACTTGATAGCTGTTGATATCCACTTCTAAAATGGCCACCTTCTCGGCCCGTCCCTCTGAAACCAGCATAAAAAAGCAGCAAACCGCCAACGCCCAAACGCTTCTGTTTCGGCCTCGAATGCGGGTCATGGATGGATCCTTTCGTCATCTTTTTCAATAATACCGGTAATTATTGCCCCGAAGGCCTTGGCCATCACAACCGGTAATGCATCGGTAGAAGCAATGTCCATGGGGGCGACCTCCGACCGCCCCGAGATCCTGGCGGTCACCGAACAACACATGGCGTCGAAAAATGCCAACTCCTTGATAAGGCCCTTCCGGTAATCGTCGCTGATGGCCAGTGCGGATTCAATGAAAGAGGAATAATAAGGGGTCATCAGCAAGTCTTCCAATTTCGATGCCAGCGCTTTTTTGTCGGCTGGGGCGGGATACAGTTCCACGATCTGCTCAAGGCATAGCCTGCGATCGGCCAGTCGCTGAAACAGATCTCGGTCCGCCTTGATGCCGTTTTGTCTGGAAATTGCTTCCGTCACCCCGGCATGAACCGCTTTGGCGATCAGTTCTCCGATTTTGGTGTGCCCACCGGCATAGCGAACCGCTGGTCCTTCACCCTGCACCACAATCACGGTATCGGTACCTGTGCCGGTGGCGCGATGATCCCATGGGGTGTAAGTGCTACGGATATCCAGGTCCAGCAAGGCGGCGGATTTGGCCTCGGTGACCGTGACGACGGCCCAAGCCATGGCATTGGGCGACAACCGGCGGTTGGTCAGCACGACAATATTGATGGTTCCCGGCTTATTATACCCCCCGGAATCCTTTGACATGCGCAAGGCATTGCCCCTGACGCCGGCTGTTACCAGGGCCGTCACTTCCAGGTCCTTGTAAGTCCTTTTTTGGACGGACAGGTTGTCCATGTCGGCGCCGGTCATCAGACCGGCGAATTCATCTACGGTATATCCCAGGTTGTTCGCAATGGCCTTCTGGGCCTGTTCCACCCCAAAGACCATGTGTCCCAGGCTGGCGTGCATGGGCACATAGGTGTTGCCTACCCCCCGTACGCCGGATCGATTACCCTCAAGTGTTGAAAGTACATCCTGGGGACGCTTGAACCTTATGACCAGGGACTTGTATTCGGCATCCGCCACCCGGTGTTTGACCACCTCGGCCCGTTCAACGCATGCAAGATCCAATGCCACCGGGTTCCTTCCCAGGACTGCATTCTTCAGCACTGCTTTTTCAGGGTCCGCAAAGGCAACCGGATACAGAACCGCCGCCAACCACCGGACGAAATCCCCCGCCCGCGTGGAGACCTGACAGATCAAATCACAGGGAAACAGGGTTACGAACCCATTTTGGACGGCATCCACATCTTTCCAGCCTTCACGGTTCAGAAGGACCTGCATTGCTTTCTCGTTCCGGTGACAACCGTAGATCACTTGAGGATTGAAATGCCGCCATTTTTTCAGGTTGACGGATACGGCAAATCCGGTTTTTCCCCATTTCGGGGGAATACCCCCGGCTGCTGCAATCATTTCATTTTGAAAAGAATCATCACCCGGGCAGGCGAGTCCATCTCCGGCTATCACCCGGGTCACCCGTTTTCTGTTTTTAATCGGTATGGCGTCCAATTTGGCCTTTACCAGGGCAAGTTGTTCCCGATTGCGCTTAATCGTGGCCGCCGCTTCGGTTTCACAATCAAACAGCCGACCGATCATTTCCATCTGGAAGAATGCTTCTTCGACTTTTTGGGCCTCCATCACCATCAGAATGGAAGAACTGCTGCCGAAATGGTGAATCACCTCCTTATGGGACGGCGCGGCAATTATCAGATCCGGGTAACAATCGGCGACAGCTTGAATGTCAGGGCAAAAATAACTGCCCACATTTTTCTTTCGAAGCGCGTGGTTTAAAGTCAGATCCTGTCGAGTTAATCCAACAAGGACCCGGTCCTGACCGAATGCCAGCAGCATCTCGGTGATATATGGTGCCAGGCAAACCACCTGTTGGGGCTTTCTCTGAATATGCAGCTTGTTTTCATAGGAATCGATCACAACCATCGGAAAATCCGCGCCCGCAGACGACATCGGCAGCGTTAAAATCCATCCGACGAATAAAAACGATAACTTGAATATAAAACGACATAATTTCATCTGTGCAGCCTCTTTTAAAAAACGTAAACCTCCCGGGAAAACAACCTCGTCTATAGTGTTTCCACGGACCGCGCCGCACCGTAAGCAACGGTAAACTGCGGGTGGGGAAGCACATAGACATCTCGACACAATTCTTCTTCGATGGCGGTAACCAGGGCTTGGTTATTGGCCGAACCTCCGTCCAAATAAAAATCGTCCTCCATGTCCAGGCCGCCAGCCAAACCGGCGATGCGCCGGGCAATTGATTCGTGTAAGCCTTGGATGATGCGTTCTTTAGCGATACCCTTGGCCATCATGGAAACAATTTCGCTTTCGGCAAAAACAGCGCAGGTACTGTTGATGTTGACAGGGTCTGCCACCGCCTGACCCAGTTCGCCGAAAATTTCCACCGGTGTATCCAGAATGCGGCCCGCCAATTCGAAGAAACGGCCGGTCCCGGCAGCACATTTGTCGTTCATCTTGAAATCGAGCAGCTTGCCGGTCGCCGACAGGCGGATCACCTTGACATCCTGACCGCCGATGTTGATGATCGTTCGCGCCTTTCCCCCGCTGAGCAGAAAAGCCCCCAAGGAATTGGCGCTGACTTCGTCGATGACCTTGCCGGTACCATTGACCAACCCTTTGCCGTAACCGGTAAAAACCACGCTTTCCAGCGTATCCGCAGTGCATCTCAATGCCCAGAGCCCTTCGGCCGTCAGATGATCCGCAATCCGCGTCTGCCCGGGTGTCGTGGGCACGGCCTTTTTCCATACCAGGTGCTCATTTTCCACGAAAACAACCTTGATGGCAGTGCTGCCCAGGTCGATGCCGACTTTCAATCCCATTGATCTCTCCCTTTACTAATCTCCTTTCGGGTCTGACCTCTGATTGCGGCCCTAAATCCTCCCAAACGCCTCCAGGCGCGTCAATATGTTCTGGCTATCCTCCTGAACGTAATCGGTTTCTATTTTCAAAAAATGATAACCCCTGCTTTTGAGTCGCGGTTCAAGGTTGAAACTTTCAATGTCAAAGGGGTGGCAGCCTTTGAGCACGTGATAGACGACACCCCGGATATGGTGCTGTTGCAGGGTGTTCAAGATGCTGTTGATGCGCCGTTCATTGTCCGCAAAGGTGGGACAAATGCAGGCCTTGTGATAACGCTCGGCCAGAGCCCTCATGATGCCCCGGTATGAGGGTTCCTCATAGCAGACGGCGCCGGGCCAAATCCGTTCGGATGTGCATAAATCATCTCCATATACGTCCATACCTGCCGTTTCAATGAGATGCAGCAATTTGAAATTCGGAAAAATAATGGGAGAGCCTGCCAAAAAGACACCATTCCCCTCCGGCGCCGGCGGATGGGTCGCGACCGTTTCCAGCATTTGATGAACCCGTTCCGTCCAAATCTCGATGGAATCGAGCAGAAAGCTGTTGGCTGCCACCATAAACCAGACCCCGGCCAGAACCCGTTTTCTTCTAAGCTCGATCAATCGCCCGAACACCTTCCAGGCGTGCATAAAAATCTGAACCGATGACAACAGGGTTTTCCGATTCAGTTTGCGGCCGGTTTGATTTTCCAGCAAGCGAACCAATCCGTAAATTTCCTCCAACCAGCGCTGTTGCCCTTTTTCACCCCGGTGCAGATGCGGAAGTTCCAGAAAATATGCCTCCGGCTGGGTATTTGCCAGTTCCTGGAATTTGACCACCCAATCACAGGTGGTGGGAACCACCCAGGGCATGGTATCGTTTTGCGTAGGAGCTTGGAACTGAAGCAACCCCATGGTGGCTTTCAACAAGGGACACATCAACACCGGGGAATGGGAGGCCGACAAACGCCCGACGCAAAAGCAACCGCTGCCCAAACGGAGCGGATGCAACCCCATGGCATGAAACAGCTCATACGGTGCCAAATTGCATAAATGTTTCACCAGAGGGGCCCACCTCGGCCTGCAGCCGGTCCGGGGCGAGAGGCCGCATCAGCAAATTCAAAAAATAGTCCCAGGTCGGGTGATAGTCCGCGCGTTGCTGTAATTGCAAACGGGCGGCCTCCAGCTCCGCGTGTATTTCCATGCGGACCCTTTGCAACAGTCTTTGGCGACGCGGATTGGATTTCACGGCGATCTCATTCATGATAGGCGTTGCCTTTGTGCAAAACGACGCGCAACATAATTTCTTGAGGAAGCAAACAGGCGCCACTTAAAAAACCGGATGCTCAAGACCTCATCCCCGGGGCAGGCTTCCGTGCAGTTCATGCAAAGCAGACAGTCCTCGCTCAATACGTTCTTGTCTGTTTTCTGCTCATGAACGGCTCGGATATCCATGGGGCACATGCACTGACAATTGCCGCAGCCAATGCATCCGTCGACGTTTTTTTCGAAACGGACGGGGCTGATTTTGCGAAAGATGTGGATCAATACCAACATCGGACAAAACAGACAGAAGAAGCGCTCCTTGAAAAACATGCCCACCAGCATCCCGCCGGCAATGGTTACCGAAAGTATGGTAAACAAAAGGGTAACGGCATTGGTGAAATCCAGGGCCAGGTGACGGACGTTACCCACAAACAGGGGCATCAGCGGCTTGGCCGGGCAAATGCTTCGACAGAAGGGCAGATGAAGATCGTAGTGCCCACCGGCATGGGCGATCAGAAGCGGAACGATCAGCAGATAGGCCAGCAGAATCCATTTCACCGTTTTCAGCCGATCCCGGGTCAGCCATCTGAATTGCGCCTCATGTATGGCCAGCCGTCTGCGCAGATAAGTCAACCAATCCTGCACGACGCCGAAAGGACATATCCAGCCGCACCAGAATTTATTCAACAAGATGACCAGCAAAATAAAGATGCCCAGATGTGCAAGCGACTCCAGGCCCATGGCGGTCATCATATCGGTCGTCGACATCTGCAGGCCCCACCAATTTCCCTGAAGCGCCATCAGATAACAGCTTCCGCCGCAGCCGGAAACATAGGGACAACTGAAACAGGGCAGGGAATGCCCGAATCGGATGCCGAAACGCCCCCCGTAAGTAAGCGCAAAAAACATCACATGTTGAGTGATTAAGCGTAATTTCGTAACCATCATTTCCGCCCAGGTCTCCTTTTGCATCCCACGCCCACAACAAAGGTCAGAATGGTAACGCCGAAAAGGATCAGTCCGGGAAGCGATCTTAAATGGCCGAGATACGAGCGGTTCAGAAGCAAGGTATAGGTGGTGGCGTAATCCCACCCGGACGTGGTTGTTTCAACCAGCGCCACCGTTTCCTTAAATGCATGCGGACCGGCGCGATCCAGTTGCGGGTCATGGGGAGGCGTATATTCAAAGATGCCGCTCGGCGACCTGGCGACGTCCGCCAAGTGTTTATGGTTTTCCAGGATTGACATGGTCTTTGCCGTTGCGTCTTTACCGCTGTAGTTGAATCGATAGGTTTGCCCGGTCTGCATATAGTAATTCCGGCAGGAAGGATGTAAGCACAGGCGCGGCAAGTCCGCAGGCAGTTGCATAACCGGCCCCCGCGTCCGGGTCTCATCGGAGTGTGATGCCTTGCCGAACAGATAATGGGAAATATGCGCCAAGAGTTTTTTGCGGCCGCATGTTCCAAAGACATACAATTCGATGCGGGTATCGGTTCTGGAATTGATATCCAGGCAAAGCTCGCCATTGTCGCGTGTTATGACGGCTTGGAAATAGCCGGCTTTTGGGAAGGCCCGGTCAAAACGATAAGGTTTTTTGGAGGAAGAAGACCGGCGGAAAAAGCGATAAAAGGCCTGAAAATCGGACCCATGTGTGCAATCCGGCAACGTATCACCGCTGCTGCGGATATGATAGCGTTGAGTGAGAGAACCGTTTTTTTCCCTGATTCGCTCGCCGCAGTCAATCCAGATATACGCGGGGCATTCGGTGCCCGCAACGGCCGTGCGAAACACCAACCCGTAGGCCGATGCAAAAATACCGATGCCGAACAATGCCGCCCATGTCAGGTTTCGACAAATCATTTTTTACCCAGATGTCCGATGGCCGGTGACCCCGCCTGCTCCTTATCTGATCCCGTCAAAAAAAATCCCCGGACCGATTATCGATTCGATCCGGGGATGTCCCTTTTTTATCCTCAAAATCCGAGCGAGCGCTCCTCCGTCCACGAAGCATACGCCCTACACTTCAGGCAGGTCTTCTGACTTTCGGATCATTCTACCGACTGCTCCTTCCCAGCCTGACGGCCAGTGGATTCCTGCAGCTTTCGTCCCCGATTACAGCGGCGGGCCCATCCCCGATTCTCACGGGGTTCCCTATTTTACTCTATTAAGAGCACCTGAGTGTAATGGATGCTTACTAAGAGATTTCGTTTCGGGAGTCAAGAAAAAAGAGATGGGGATGGGACACATCTCCGGACGGCATCCATGAGAGCGGAGATGGATGAATACCCGGGCTGGGGACGCGGGGGGCGTTTGACGACAACGATCCGGCATCCGGAATCCCGGGCAGCGGCGATTTTGTTTCCCACACCACCGGCATTGCCGCTATCCTTGGTTACCAGTACGCCGATTTGGTGCCGAGCGATGAGCAGTGCATTTTCCGTCACCGAAAACGGTCCGTTTGCGCGCACGATTTGCTCCGCCTTCAAGCCCAGCCGCCTGCAGGTTTCAACGGAGGATGGATGATCGAGGATTCTGGCTACGAGTTGGATGCCCCGTGACCGAGCCGCCGCTGCATAAGGAGCCAGATTCCGAACCCCGATGGTCAACAGCACGGGTTGACCGAACGAGACGGCTAGAGTCGCCGCCCGGTCGTGATCCGTGGCCCAAAGGATGTCGGGAGCATTCGTAACGGCGCTCGGCCGGTCCAAGGACACATAAGTTATTCCTGTCTGTTGACAAGCCGAACAGGCATTGATACTGATGGCCGCGGCATACGGATGCGTTGCATCGATAACGATTCCTATTTTCTGCGTCCGAATCAGATCCGCAAGTCCCCGGCGATCAAGTTCCCCGGTTCGCTGCCGGATTCCGGGCCGCAATGCACCGCGGGGAGGGATCGAAGTCGATGTCGAGAGGAGAACCTCAAACCCGGCTTCCGCAAGCGCATTTGCAATGGATGTCGCCTCGGTTGTTCCCCCTAGAAGCAGAATCATAACCTGTATCCCCGAGGCGTGACAAACCAGCCGTTGATGGTTGTTGAATGGGTATTGCCCACGATGACGATGCTTCGCATACGAATGTCCAGAGACAATAAATTGTCCAGGATCGTAAATTCGATGTGCTCATCCGGCATGCCGACAGCGGTTCCGACACCCACCGGGGTCGTGGGGGGGCGATGGCGGAGAAAGATTTCGACCGCTTCCTCCAATTGGCGGATCCGCTTTGTAGAGCGCGGGTTATACAGCGCCGTCACCAGGTCGGCGGCGGCGACGGCTTCCAGGCGACGCCGGATCATCTCCCATGGAACCAGCAGATCGCTGAGACTGATCACCGCAAAGTCGAGCATCAACGGCGCTCCCATTGCTGCCGCAGCTGCGTTGGCGGCGGAAACGCCGGCAACGATTTCGATATCTAATTCCGGAGCGATGCGTTGTGCCATTTCAATGGCAAGACCCGCCATACCGTAGATACCCGGATCGCCCGAAGACACCAGGGCGACCGTCTCTCCGGAACCGGCCCGTTCGATGGCGGTCCTGCAGCGCTCCTCCTCCTGAGTCATCCCCGAGGCGAGGGTTTCCTTTCCCCTGGTCAGGTCTGCGATATGTGCAAGATATCGCGAATATCCGACCACTACCCGGCTTCGGGCGATGGCCGTTGCGGCGCGGGATGTTCGATCCGGGGCACCTCCGGGACCGATACCGACTACAAACAGTTTTCCCGCGCAATGGCCACGCTCACGCCGTTTTGATTGATTCTGGGAAGTATTAATTTTGTTCTCCTTCCTGCCAGCAGTGCAACCGGTTCAGCGACTGCGGGCAAATCCACTTTTTCCCGAGCAAGGGGGGTGGGATTGAAATCTCGTGTGCAGGCCCGTATCTCGTCCGACGAGATCAGTCTCAACGGAATTTCAAGTGCCGCTGCCGCCTGTTTCAAGCCGGGTTCATCGAATTTGATATCGGCGCTGGCAAGAAAGCGGACCTGGTCCGCCGCAACCCCGACTTTGCCGAGCGCGCACTGAACCGCTTCAACAATCGCTTTTGCGGGGCATCCCCGGCGGCAACCGATCCCGACAATAACGTTTCGGGCTGCGTCGGTGGTGGTGGTGATCACCGGTTCAGCCCCCAGGATATTGGCTACCCTCACCGACAGGTCGTTGGCGCCTCCTTCATGCCCGCTCAGAAGGCTGACGGCATATCGTCCCCGTACGTCCACAACCACGATCGGCGGGTCCGAGTGTTTGCTTTGCAAATAAGGCGCCAGTGCTCGCACCATCACACCGCATGGACCGATGAAGACCATCCCGTCGGTATTCTGGAACAGCTCGCCCACGAGTTCCGCCACGCTGCCGAATGGTATGGAATTTTCGCGGTCCCTCACGGCCCGATGAAAGCGCAGCCGGCTCGCCGGCATGTGTGCGGCGAGCTTTCGGGCGGTTTTGGCCCCGAGATCCGAGAGCGTGATAACATCCGGCATGTCAAATTTTCCCTCCGCGATAGCCATGCTTGAACCCGGGGTCGTACAGGCGTGATCGAGCCCCCTGCGTCTCCCGCCGGACGATGAATATCGCTGTTTTTGTAATACCGGCTGCTCTCACTTTTTCCGCAATATCTTCCAGCGTACCTCCGACGATCTGCTCATCCGGCCATGAGGCGTGATAGATAACGGCAACCGGGCAGTCTTTGCCGTAATACCCGGCCAGCATTTGCGCCTGAGGTTCAATTGCATGCGCCGAAAGAAACAGGCACAGGGTGGCCCCGGTTTTTGCGAATCGGCTTATCGATTCCGATTCCGGCATCGGCGTCCGTCCGGGTGTGCGGGTCAGCACGATGCTCTGCGCCACCTCCGGAACGGTCAATTCCCAGCGGAGGGCTGCCGCGGCCGCCTGAAAGGAACTCACACCCGGCACGACTTCATAGTCGATTCCATGCCGATCCAGATCGCGTATCTGCTCTCCGATGGCGCTGTAGATGGTCGGATCGCCCGTGTGAAGGCGAACGACATCCACGCCCCTTCCATTGGCATCGAGAATCCGATCGATCACCTGCTGGTGCGTCAGTCTTGCGGAATCATGTTTCTCGGCTGCCGGCGGCAGGAGTGCGATAATCGCCGGGCTGACCAGCGAACCTGCGTAGATACAAATGCCCGCCCCCCGCAAGAGCCTTTCGGCCTTTCGGGTCAACAGGTCGGGATCGCCGGGTCCGGCACCGACAAAAAAGACTTTCATTAAAGATCCTCCATGCCTGTGTGGGTCAGGATAATCGATAAATAGCCGGTTCTTTCTTCGCACCCCCTCAGCTTGCGAAGGTCGGTTTCCACGATTTCACCCGGCATTCCGACGTGCGCGGCAAATACGCCGGTTTCCATGACGTGATATTTTTCGAGCACGTCGAGGACCGCATCGAGCCGCTTGCCGATTTTCATGATCACAACCGTTCCGCGCCGATCCAGCGCACCGCGAAGCTCCGCCAGATCGTCGGCTGTCGGGATGATGGTTACGCACCGCTTGCCTTCACCGACCGCAAATTCGGTAGCGGCGGCTACGGCGCTGAATGCGGTGACGCCGGGAACCGTAAGGATACGCGCTTCCGGTTGAATGTCCCGTAACGCTCGAACCAGGTAGACGTACGTGGAATAAAGAAACGGGTCACCCAGGGTGGGGAAACAGACGTCCTCGCCTTTCGACAAGAACGATGCAACGAATCCGGCGGAATCCCGCCACCGCGCCATCAGTTGATCCTGCCGGGTGGTCATGGGAAATACAACCGGGTGAATTTCGGCATCGGGACCGAGGTGTTTCCGAACAATGCGAAGCGCCAGGCTTTCGGCAGATTCCGATGCCTTCGGAACGACAATATGACGGCACCGGGAAAGAAGTTGAACCCCCTTGACGGTGATCAGATCCGGATCTCCGGGCCCGATTCCGATTCCGAAAAGCGTTCCTGTCGTCATCGAAAAACATCCTCCTTCAGAAGCAGCACTACGCTTCGAGTCGAGATCCGGAGCCGACGGAACTCCGGGACCGAAACGTGACGTATTTTCTCGCTTTGCAGGGACAGGTCTTCGCACACCACTAGGAAGCGCTCATTTCCCAAGGTATCCGCCAGGTCGGCAATCCAGCTTTGAGAGTGCCGATGGCCTGCCAGAATTGCGATATTGCCGGACCCCGCCAGGTCTTCCGGGGTAAGATCGGGAATCCCCTTGTGTGCGGAGACGATCCGCGTATCGAGCCAATCGAGACCCAGGCGTGCAAAGGCCAACTGAACCGAACTGACGCCGGGAAGCACTTCAAAGGCATCTCTTCCGAACCGGCGGATAACCGGTCGGGCCAGGCTGCACAGACCCGGATCGCCGCTGACCAGAATCGCGATTTTTTCATTCTCGAAACGCGAGGCGATCGCTTCGAGCGCGCTCTCGATATCGGAACCGAAACGGATCTGCTCATGAGCCGGTGTTGCATATCGATCGAGCAAATCGGGCGATCCCACCAGTACCGCAGCGTTGCCGATGGCGCGCCGACCGGCCTCGGTCAGATAGTCCGGAGAACCGGGGCCGCAGCCCACGATCGTCATCTTATGGGACTGCGTTTTTGCCATCTTGAAAGGTCTCCATGTGCTCCGAGCACGTTGCCTTCCATGTTCACCAGAACGACGGAGATTTTGACTTCTCCTCCCGTTTTTTCTTCCGCCGCCCGGGCGATCGAGGCGCTTAATTCTTCGGCTGTGCGGGTTCGTTCGGTTTGATCCAGCGCGGCGAAAAAACCTTCCGTCGTGGAGTATTCGCAAGGATCAATGCCGTGGAAGGTTCCATTCAGTCGCCGCAGGCCTTCGATCGCGGAACTCGAACGCGAGGAATGCGTATCCCATTGCCCGGCTGCCAGTTTGGCAAGTTTTCCCGGATGCCCCCAGAGAAGCGATTGCCGGAAAGAATAGCGAGGAAGGAGCTCAAGCAGAAACCCCCATTCATTGCCGACCTCGATGAGCTGTTCGGCGGTCAAAATAAGATGCGTTTGGGCCGAACGTTCTCCGATATGCCCCGGTACAAGGACCGGAGCCGTAACTCCCGCAGCTCGGGCGACGTCCAGTTCGCAAACCAGCGCGCATCTCATCGCTTGGCAACTGAATGGCCTGACCCGACCCGTGGTGCCGAGAATCGAGAGTCCATTCACAATCCCCAACCGCGGGTTATATGTCTTTCGGGCCATCTCGCGTCCACCCGGAATGGAGAGCGTGACTCGAACATTTCGGGCGGTCAGTTCACGCAACGCATCCCGAATCATCTTCCGGGGGACGGGATTGATCGCCGGTTCTCCAGGCGGGACGGAAAGACCTTTCCGGGTCACGGTGCCCACCCCGTCGCCCGCGGCGAAAACCACGTCGTTTCCTTCCCTCCATTCAACCAAAGCCGAAACAAGCGATCCGTTGGTGATGTCCGGATCGTCACCGGCATCCTTTCGAACCGCCGCTTCGACGCCATTGTCTCCTGTTCCGACAAACGCGACCGGAAATGAATGACGTTCCCCGTTGGGAAAAGGGATTTCCACGGATTTCAACGGCTCTTCATTTCCCATGAGACGCCGCAACGCCGCATGTGCCGCTGCCGCGGCGCAGGCCCCCGTCGTATAACCCAGTCTTCCTTTGTTCATGGCCGTCGCTTCACCGGTTTCGTGTTGCTCCTTATTATTCGTTGCCTGGTGCGTCTTCTGCTCCATCCCCGCCCCGGATTTTTCTCCAGCGCGCCGCATCCCTGGGGAGCATCGGAACGAACTCGCACTGCCCATGAGGAACCGGATAAGCGTCTTCATCCGGAAGCTTAATTTCCCGAACATCGACAAGGGACGTGGATTCCTTGATCCGCTTTTCAACCAGCTGTACAAGGAGGGGGTCGAACCCAAGATTTTTTCCGAATACCAGCTCCACGTGGGGATGACGTTGGATTGCCTCCTGCATCTTCGAGGGGATGTCCAGCTTCATGTGCACCCCTTCGTTCAGGAAATAGGGCAGAAGAAGGACCTTGCGCGCACCCGCCCGGACACATTTCTCGAAGATTTCCTCGAAGTGGGGCCCCAGGCGCGACATGTTGCAGGTTTCTACGTTGGCATAACGTCCCTTTTCTCTAAGAACCTCGGCAACGCGTAACATGGAACGGTCCGCCCCCGGGACACGGCTCCCGTGTCCGAGGAGAATCACCGTGTCGAAGAGATCCACGACCAGCCATGCAGGTTTGGTTTCCGGTTTCGCTTCCGAAGCCAGGGAACACAGTGAATGGACGATACTTACCGCAATCGGGCTGCCCCCGCGCCGGCCTGCTAGAGTAATATGAGGAACATCAAGCTCCATAAGTTCTTCCTTGCTTTCTTCCACATGAACGAATCCCACCGGCGCTGCGACGACCAGAGCCGGCTTCACTCCTTCTTCGATAATCAGCCGGTTAAGTTCCATGAGCGCAGTGGGGGCATTTCCGAAAACGGCGATTGCGCCATCGATTAGAGACTTTGCCTTGCGAACGGCCAGCAGGGATCGCGGCAGATTCATTTGCATCGAATGCTGAACCACATCCTCATCGGCCACATAACAATGAATATGATTCGCCTCATAGTGGTTACAAACGCCGCGAAGACGGGCAAGGGAAAGCCCCGACCGGATCATGTTGGAATCGACATACAGCGGCCGTCCGGCTTTCAATGCCTCGATGCCTCCGCGGATGGCGTCGGCTGAAAAACATACCGTATCCATGATCGAAAAATCCCCCGTCGCGTGAATCATCCGGCGAACGATTTCCCACTGGTTTCGCGAAAAAAAATGCAAAGGCGCTTCCCGGTCAATCGTCGCGAAAGACATTGCTTCAATGTCTTTACCGTTCAAGGGATTCGCAAGCAATTGATGAATTCGTGCATCTCGGCTCATGGCCTGTTCTCCTTTCCTGATCCCTCAAGTTTCGACCTCTTTTTAACAACAAATGGTTACACGCCGGTTGAATCGGTACTCCGAAGGTCAGGGGTACGAAACTTGAGTGACGATTCATTACGATTCTCTAGCAGGCTGTTGAAAAACTGCGCCTGAGGCCGCCATTCAGCGTTGCACAGCTCTCTCCAATGCTCACATATGCTTGATATGCTGCGCTTGTCGCTTCGCCGCGCGCCTTGCCTGACGGCCTGATTCTTGTTTTTCAACAGCCTGATAGTCGAGCGCGAGCGCACACATCCAGAAAGTGAACGATCGCACCGGGCCTGCTCGCCAGGTGCAGGTGGACATAGCTGGCAAGAATCCGACCGTGCGGTTTATAAAAGCCCTCCGGCGGATCACAAACGCCATGACGCGTTTTGACGTTATACGCGGCGCACCATCCGTCCTGCTCCGTAACATCCGAGATCAATTCCGAGTAATGGAATTCATGGCCGCGAAGACGGGTGCCGGTCTTTCCCCACAAGGTATCCTCCTTCAAACGGACCTCGACGTAACCCAGGCGTTTGCGGCGATCGAGCATCCGCGTTTCACAAGGAAGAATGCCGAGGAGAGGATACCGTTTTCCTTCGCGGGTTGTGAGGGCCCGCGAAAGGTAAATAAGCCCTCCGCACTCCGCATAGAAAGGTCGGCCGGACCGGCTGAACTTCCGAAGGTTTTCGAGCATATCCTCATTGGCGGCAAGTGTTTCGGCAAACTCCTCAGGATATCCTCCCCCCAGGTAAACCGCGTCGATGCCCTGGGGAAGGGAAGAATCCCGCAGAGGGGAAAAAAAGACAAGATGACAGCCTCGTTGCTCCAGCTCATCGAACAGGTCCGGATAGTAAAAGTGAAAGGCTTCGTCTCGCGCAACGGCCAGACAGACCGGGAGGCCGGGCGGTGTTTCCTCGTTCCCCGGGCCTGGCGACAGGGGAGGAAGAGGAGATGCCGAGCGAGCAATTTTCAGCATCTCGTCCAGATTCAGGTATCGCTCGACTCCGACAGCGAATTCTTCAAACAGCTCCGCCGAGCAATTCTCCACCGGATCGGCAGTTATCAGTCCCAGATGCCGGCTGCGCAATTCGGGCAAGCCCATGCGCGGAACGGCACCGATCAATGCGGGCAGGCCGGAGGCGGCCAGCGCATCGCAAAGAATGGCCCGGTGGCTTGCCGATCCGCAATGGTTGGCGATGACACCACGGACGGAGACTCCCTTTTCGAAATCCGCAAAGCCGGCAACCAGTGGGGCAATACTTCGTCCCATACCGTGGGCGTTTACTACAAGGAGGACGGGAGCTTGAAGCCACAAAGCGATCTCGGCGGAACTCCCCGTAATTTCGGATGCCTTTGCGCCGTCGAACAGTCCCATGACGCCTTCGATAACAGCTACGTCCGCCTCCCGCGTCACCCGTCTGAACAATCGTTCCACATAATCGCGTCCGCCCATCCAGCCGTCGAGATTGTAGCACGGCCTTCCCGAGGCGGCAGCCAGCCATGTCGGATCGAGATAGTCAGGCCCCACCTTAAAAGCCTGAACCTTCAAACCCCGCCGGCGCAAAGCGGAAATCACCCCTAAGGCAAGCGTCGTTTTTCCGCTGCCGCTATGGGTACCCGCGATCAGGATTCGAGGTACTGTCCGGGTCATCGCAAAGCTCCGTTCATTTCAGACCCATCCTCCGGTAAACGGCCTCCACATCCAGATTCGCGCGCACGATATCGGCCAGACGGTTCAGGGCCGGCTCAATGTCGAATTCCACCTGTATTTTTCCAAGCGCGGGCAAGCCCCGCCGTTTTCGAAGATCGTCAAGGAACCAGCGCCGGAAGGCGTCGGCGTCGAAAAGACCATGCAGATAGGTGCCGAAGACACGACCGTCCTTCGATGCGCATCCGATAATTTCGCCATCTTCACGGATCACCGCCGCTCGTAAGCCTTCGCCGGTGGTTTGACCGTGGTGAATCTCGTACCCCCGAAGCTCAAGGCCCGAAACGACATGCTTTGCCGTGACGGCTTTAAGCTCCTTTTCTTCTTTGAGGACCGTTCGGATCGACAGCAAAGACAGACCCGATTTCGCGACACCTTCGGATTCGATCCGGTGAGGATCTTCGATGCTTTCTCCGAGCATTTGCATTCCCCCGCAAATCCCGACAACAGCAACTCCCTTTTGCCGAAGTTTTTCGATCTTCTCGGCAAGGCCGCTTTCTTTCAGGTAAACGAGATCGCCGGGCACGTTTTTGCTTCCCGGAAGAATCACGGCGTCGGGCAATTCGAGCTGGCCGGCTTTGCGCACGATTCGCAGGCAAACATCCGGTTCGAGGACGAGCGGATCGAAATCGGTGAAATTCGAGATGTGGGGAATGTCGATAATGGCGATCTCAACCTGATCGGCGCCTCTCGGCGCGTTATTCCGACTGCCTGCTTTAAAGCTTACCGAGTCCTCCTCGGGAAGTCCCAGGTTGCGGATATAAGGAATCACGCCGTATGTGGGCAGACCGGTATGACGCCGGATATATTCAATCGCATCCTTGAGCAGATCCTGATTGCCGCGGAAGCGGTTGATTGCGAATCCAGCAACCAGAGCACGCTCCCGTTCCGAAAGGACTTCAAGCGTACCCACAAATGATGCAAAAACGCCGCCGCGATCGATGTCTCCTACAAGCAGAACCGGTGCTTGAGCAAATTCGGCCATTGTCATGTTCACAATATCGTGATGTTTGAGATTAACCTCACCCGGACTCCCCGCGCCTTCGATAACCATCACGTCCACTTCGGAAGCCAGGGAAGCATAAGCCTGCTTCACGACTTCGAACGCTCTCGGTTTGTATTGGATATAGGCATTCACATCCATGTTTCCCACCGGATTACCGAGCACGATCACCTGGGCGCCGGTTTCGGAACAGGGCTTTAACAGCACGGGGTTCATACGCACGTCCGGATCGAGTCGGGATGCCTGGGCCTGAACCACCTGGGCCCGTCCCATTTCTCCTCCATTCCGGGTCACATGGGAGTTCAGAGACATGTTCTGAGCCTTGAATGGTGCGACCCGAAAACCATCCTGGAGCAGTATGCGGCAAAAGGCGGCGGATAGAACGCTTTTTCCGGCATTCGAAGAGGTGCCCTGGAACATGACTGCCGGGACTCGCGACTTCGCGTGAAATCGGGCTTTCTTTTCCGAGGACGAATGCAGTACGAAAGACATGGCGTCCAGAAGTCGCTCATTTTCCTTCTCCGTGCGCACGGCAACCCGGAAATAGCGATCATCCAGGCCTTCGTAGTTGTTGCATACGCGAATCGCGATTCGATGAGTAAGCAGTTTGCGGGCCAATTCCGGGGCGTTGAGATTCTTTCTTTCCACCCGGGCCAGAAGGTAATTTGCCGCGGACGAAAAAACGATGATACTTTCCAAATCGCCGAGACCTTCTTGGAGCTGCTTCCGGAGTTGCGAAACCTCCTCGCGCGTTTTCTCGGCATATGCGAGGTCTTCGAGAACAGCCGCACCGACGGCCTGGGCCAGGCTCCCCACCGACCAGGGCGGAAGGATTGACGAGATCCGCTCGACAATGGGCTCCGGAGCTAAGGCGTATCCTAGGCGCAGACCCGGAATTGCATAAAACTTGGTCATCGACCTCAATACGACGATGTTGGGAAATCCATAAGACGACAGGCTTCGATAGCCGGCCGCGAAATCCGCGAATGCCTCGTCCACGATAAAGAAGGTGGAAGGATGCCGGTCCGCAAGTTCCAGCAATACCGGCGGATCGAACATTACACCGGACGGGTTTGCCGGTTGCCCGACGATCACCATTTCACTGCCGGATAGCTTCTGCTCAACCCGAGTCCAATCGACGGAAAATCCATCTTCCCTGTCCGGCAAAATGGTGATGATATCCAGCCCTGCTCCGGCAGCCGCGGCCGAATAATCGATATAGCTCGGGACGGGAATCACCGCTCGGCTCACACCCAGGGCATGGGGAAGTGCATAGAGGAGTTCCGTGGAACCATTCCCGCAAACAACCCGCTCCATCGGAACCGAAAATGCAGAGGCAATCGTCTTCCGCAGTTCCACACAGCGCGGATCCGGATAATGGGTCACTTGGCTGAGGCAGCTCGAGATCACCCGCCGGAGGCAGTCGGGAGGCCCCATCGGATTGATGTTTGCGCTGAAATCAAGGAGATCCTCGATCCTGCATCCGGCTTGACGCGCCAGGCTTCGAATTTCCCCTCCGTGTCCAAATATCATGGGACGACTCCTTATACATTAAGAGATCATCAATGGGCGGATCATATCCAGCGAAACCTCCACACCCGGGCAGGCATCCGGAAAGAGATTCAAATGTTTGTATTTTCCGCCCTGCCGGACGTGTCCAAAAAAAATCCCCGCACCCATTCGCTGGGTCCGGGGATTCCGTTTTCAATCCGACCGTTTGATGCAGCGCCCCATATCCACGAGAGGCAAAGCAAGCTGAATCATCTTGTAAGCAGGTCTTCCGGCTTCCGGATCTATCGATTCGCCGCGCCTTCCCATCCATTCGGACAGTGGCTTTACTGCGGTCTTCGTCCCCGGTTACGGCGGCGGGTCCGCGACGGAATTTCACCGTCTTCCCTATCAAGGCCCAAGGGCCACTTTTAAGAAAAGCAGGTAGCATCCCGTATTGAAGAAGTCAAATATTTTTTATCTAATTTTTTTCTTGACATTTTTCCTCGTTCGTTTATTTTATCAGATCATGTTCAGGTGCTCCTAGCAGAGCCTAACAGGGAATCCCGTGCGAATCGGGGATGGGCCCGCCGCTGTGATCGGGGACGAAAGCTGCAGGATGCCACTGGCCGATAGGCCGGGAAGGCGCAGCCGGTAGAATGATCCGAGAGTCAGAAGACCTGCCTGAGCACATAGGGAGACCTTTGAAAAGCGTTCGATTTCGTCAGGGTTCAAGGAAGGCGGTCATTTTTTAGCCACAGGAGTACCTATTATAAGTATTCCGAGGAGGAAAATCCGAGCCGGACGGATAAGTTGAGCAAGGTTGGAGAGTTACGCAAAGGCCCCATCGGGTAACGACTGCGTGGACGGCGTCGTTCCCGGCGGTTTCGCAGAGGATAAAAAAGGGATATCCCGGACCGAATATTTCGGCCCGGGATTTTTTTTGGGTGATTGACCCCGAATTGTATTTCGGCACGAATCTCAAACGGACAGGAGATCGGCGCGTGATAAGAAAAATCATGATTCGATTTTTTATGGCAATCTTCATTTTGTTCCTTTCAGGAATTCCCACCAAGGCGGACGAAACTCATCAGCGAATCGAACGGCCTGTGCGTGAATCGATCAACATCCGGCAAGCCACTCAAAAGGCGGAAGAGGGATGGCGGGTGGAGAGGGAAAAACTGGTTGCACGATTCGAACAATTGCAGAAGGAACAGGAACTGCTAAAAAACCGGAAGGCGGAATTGCACCGTCAGGTCGAAGCGGCGCGGCCGCGTCTGGCGGCCAAGGAAAAACAGCTGGTCGATATCGAACAGATTTCCAGCCAGATCCGGCCGTTTCTGGATGAACTGATCAATGAGTTGAAATTCCGGACAGCCGAAGGTCTTCCGTTTCTAACGGCGGAACGGCGGGAGCGTATCCATAAACTGGAAAGCATCATTGCCGATCCCGACATTACTCTCAGCGAGAAATATCGAAAGGCCATGGAAGCGCTTCTGGTGGAAGCCGAATACGGATTCACCATCGAGGTTTACCAGGAAACCATAGCGGTTGAAGGCCAAACCATGCTGGTCGACGTTTTCCGCCTGGGTCGACTCAGCCTGTTTTATCAGAGTCTGGATCAGAAGCATTGCGGTTTTTACAACGTGGCCGGAGGAAGTTGGCAACCCCTCCCCGCGTCGTACAGTCAGGGAATTCGAACCGCCATCGACATCGGAACCAAGCGCCGGCCGGTGGAGCTGATCGCCCTGCCGATAGGAAGGATGGTGATCCGATGAAGACGATCATTCGATGGATGATTCCCGTTTTGATGGTCGTGTTTTTGACCGTTTCGCCCGTATCGGCCGAGGACATGCGTGAGTTGCAGGTTCAAGCCCGTCAGGCCAGGGAGGACTTGATCCGAAAGGCGGCGACGGAAAAAGCGGCGGCCGACCAGGCGGCCTCCGAAAGTCGGGCACGGATATTGGAAGACCGCAAATCGCTGGAAAAAGCCATCGCGGAGATTGAAAACGACAACCGCGGGCTGGCGAGGGAGGTCCAGGATCTGGCGGATGAACTCCGCCGGTTGGATGAAAAAGAACAGCAGTTTACGCGGCGATTGGACCAAATCGACAGCGTGATCCAGGAGATGGTAGGCGTGATACGGGTCAATGCCAAGGATATTGATGCGCTGATCGCACAGAATCTGCAAACCGCTCTTACCGGAAGCCCCACCACCTCCTTTCTCACGGCCGTCGCTGAAGAATCACGGTTTCCGGGAATGGACGATGTCCGGGGCATGGCTTCCGCGCTGATGAATCAAATCCAATCTTCCGGCGAGGTGGCGCGCCGCAAGGGGATGATCGTTGACCGGGCCGGGCGGGAAGTGGAGGCCGATATCCTTCTCCTGGGATCGTTCACCGCCGCATACCGGATCGATGATGAGGCGGGCTTTCTCAATTATTCGAGTGCGGGCGCCAAACTATACGCCCTCTCGCGCCTTCCCTCCGGCCGGATGCAAAAGCAGATCGCACGGTACATGGACGGTCAAAGCGAAACCGCACCGATCGATATTTCCCGTGGAGGTGCGTTACGGCAACTGACCCATGAGTTGGCGCTCTGGGAGCAGATCCCAAAAGGCGGCCCGATTGTATGGCCCATTTTGGCGGTCCTGGCCGTGGGGGTGCTGATTGTCATTGAACGGACCATTTTTCTGGCGCGCAAAAACCTGGATGCCGACGGCCTGATCCATCGAATCGAGGAATTATCGGTTGAAAACGATTGGCAGGCCTGTACGCAGGCATGCACCGAATATGCTCAAAAACCGGTGGCCCGGGTGTTAAAGGCCGGTCTGCTCTGCTGCCACATGCAGCGCGAAGAGATGGAAAATGCATTGCAGGAGGCCATCCTGAAAGAAATTCCTCCCATGGAGCGGTTTTTGTCCACCCTTGGAATGCTGGCCGCAATCGCACCCCTTTTAGGCCTGCTGGGGACGGTCACCGGCATGATCGAAACGTTCCACGTGATCACGTTGCACGGCACCGGCGATCCCCGCTTGATGTCCGGCGGGATTTCGGAAGCCCTGGTAACCACCATGCTGGGCTTGTCCGTGGCCATTCCGCTCATGCTGTCGCAGACCCTTCTCAATCGTGCGGTGGACAAAACGATCGGTCAAATCGAGGAAAAGGCCGTAGCCCTTGTTAATATCATCCACAAAAGTCGAGGGATATCGTGATCGAAGCATTTCTGTCCCAGTACTTACAAATGGAAGAATACTTTCGTACCGGGGGCTTCATTATGGTGCCGCTGGCGGTGGTAAGTCTGACGATGTGGTTGCTGATTGTGGATCGCGCCCTGTTTTTCAGGCGGCTGCATCGCAAAAACATGGACACCCAGACGGCCTGGGAACACATCCGGGACAACCGCATGCCCGACCCGCAACAATACTGCGGAGCCGTTTCGCTGCTGGTATCCCGTTTTCTGTCGCGGCGCAGCAATGACCGTCTCCTGGACCGCTTCATTCTCGATGAAACCGTGCTGACAATCAACCGCTCGTTGAACGATTACCTGGCCCTTATCGGCGTGCTGGCCGCGGTGGCCCCTCTTTTAGGGCTGCTGGGCACGGTAACGGGGATGATCGGCACCTTCGACATCTTGTCCGTTTTCGGCACGGGCAATGCCAAAGGCATGGCCGGGGGCATTTCAGAGGCATTGATCACCACGCAGACCGGCCTTCTGGTTGCCATCCCCGGTTTATACATGAAAGGGTTTCTGGATCGGCGGGCACGCAACCTGAAACAGCGTATCGCTCAGGTGGGTTATTACCTGAGACGTCATATTTAGAACGACTTTTCGATATTCGATAACCAGCGATCGTCGGCCGACAGCCGACAATCGTAATCCGGAGGGCCAATGCTGAACATAACGGCCGCAAGGCGAAGTAAACGAACGGTGAGCGAGCTCAATATCGCCCCGCTCATCGATATGGTGTTTATCCTGCTTATTTTTTTTCTGGTCAACACCAGTTTCGTAAAAGAGACGGGTATCGAGGTCACCCGTCCCACGGCCTCCACGGCGACGGTGCAGAGCAAAGCCACCATCCTGATCGCTATTGACCAGGGCAACCGCATCTATATGGAACATCGCGAAATCGACCTGC
This sequence comes from Desulfobacterales bacterium, assembly GCA_018432925.1. Lineage (GTDB taxonomy): Bacteria > Desulfobacterota > Desulfobacteria > Desulfobacterales > JAHDSC01 > JAHDSC01. The sequence goes on from JAHDSC010000085.1 coordinate 39,408, forward strand.
GCGCTGTGCGCGCCAATGTGGAAAGGGCGCTGGCGGAAAACCCGGAAGGCGCGGTGGTGGTGGTCGCCGACAAGGCCAGCAGCACCGGAGTTGCCATCCAGGTGATGGACGGCTGCCGCATGGCGGGGGCCGGGAATGTCTCCCTGGCGGCCGGCCTGCCTCAAGGATCGTAGGGAAAGCGACGGAAAATAAACAGCCATGGCATTTCAATTGGGAACTACCGGCTATTTTGACGACCTTATCCGACGCAACTGGATTACCTGGTTGTTGTCGGGTCTGGCGGCAACGGGATTGAACCTGGCGCTGTTTCTGCTGATGCCTCACTTGATGCAGCCGGCGCGTTCCCGGGCATCCATCGAAACGCTGGTGCCCCAGGTCAATGTGATTCGCATCAAGCGTCAGGAAAGCGAGGTGAGGCGCAAAGCCGTCAAGCCGCCCGAACCGCCTGAAAGTAAAACGGTAAAAGGGCCGAAGGCTCCTCCGAATCATCCGGTGCAGACTAAACTGACGCTGCCGTTTGAGATCAATCCAAGGCTTCCCGGCGGACCGAACACCCTGAATTTGCCGGCATTTGAAACCACTCCGCCGGTTAACGCCGGATTACCGGATGCTTTTTCCGTTGGACAGCTGGACGCTCCCCTGACGGTTCTTACGCGAATTCCGCCGGTATATCCCTTGCGCGCAAAGCAGCGAGGCATCGAGGGATGGGTAAGGGTAAAGTTCATTGTGGATGAAACGGGCGCTGTCGGTCGAGTCGCCATTGTCGAGGCACAACCGGCCGGGGTTTTCGAACAGAGCGTGGAGCGATGTATAAGCGGCTGGCGTTTCAAGCCCGGTACGGTGGACGGTATGCCGGTCAAAGCCGAAGTGGAAACAACCATACGGTTTCAGTTGGAATAGAAAATGTTCAACTCAAAACTTCATGGATGTCTGATTGGTTTACTGCTGGCGATTTTCTTTCAGCCGTCTTCCGCCGATGCGGAAGGACGAACCGATACTCAGAACCTGCCTCTGCCCGTTCGGATGGTGCTCGCCAAAATCAATCCCATGCTTCAGAAAAAGGAATATCCACGTGCCGCAGAAACCATTCTGGCCTTCCAGGCCGAAGGGAAGACGGTATCCGAGCCCGGCCGGCCGGACCCCAGAGGTTATCATCACCCGGAGATTTACTTCGCACTGGGGAATTGTCACCTGATGCAGGAGCATTACGCGCCGGCGGCCGCTGCCTATCGCCAGGCCGTGACCCGCGATCCTTGCCACACTTTCGCATGGTTGAATCTGGCCAAAGCCTGTTATGAAATGAAACAATACGCCGAGGCCGGGCACGGTTTTGCACAGGGCTACGAAACGGCCCGGGATAAAACCCCCGAGCATCTCTATTACAGCGCCGCTTCTTATCTGATGGCCGATGAACCGGTCCGTGCCATTGATTTCTTTGAGCGATTGCTTGCCTCCCATCCGACCGCCTTCAAGCCGGAATGGAAAGAACACCTGGTTCATGCTCTGCTGGCCGCCGATCAACCCCGGCGGGCCTTACCCTATATCCGAGAGCTGGCGAACGCCTATTCGGGCGATAAACGGATCCAATGGCAGGAGATCCTCCTGCATCAATACCTTCAACTCGATATGCCCGGAGAAGCCCTGAATCTGGTCCTGACACTGATCCGGGAGGCTCCCGACGCGGCCAAGTGGTGGAAGGCGCTGACCCATATCCGGCTAAACGACGGTCGGTACGAAGAGGCCTTGACGGCCCTGATCGTTTATTCATTTCTAACTCCGTTGTCCATGGAAGAAAAAAAACTGCTGGCCGATTTGAACCTTCAGCTGGGAATCCCCATCAATGCCGCGCCGGTCTACAAGACCTGCTTGGAAGAAAAACCGGATGAGCAGCTGTTGCAGCGCCTGGTTCTGGCTTACCGGCAGCTTGGGCTCCCGGAGACGGCTCTTGAGTGTATCGATACCTTCGGAGGAAACCCGAATGACACCGATCTGCTGTTGCTGAAAGGAGAACTCCTTTACTCCTTGAAGCAATTTGAGGGAGCTGTCGCAGCTTACCGCCGGGTAGCCCAAAGCGGAGGCCGAGAGGCCGGGCGTGCCTGGCTGATGGCCGGTTATGCCGCCTGGCAAATGAGCGATATTTCCGCCAGCAGGGAGGCTTTTACCAAAGCGGCCGGATACGCAAGGGAGAAAAATGCGGCGGTAACGGCTTTGAAGCAGCTGCCGCCGGAGTCGGTTCAATGAATTTGACTCATCGCGGGCTATCGAACCGTTCCGTCAATGGAACAGTCAAACAAACAAAACAAAAAAAGGAGCCATTCGCATGACAGAGATTCGTGACAGGATCTACGAGGTTTCCAGTGTTGGAAGGCTTTATCGGAAAAGCCTGTCCATATTTGCCGACTATTTAGAGGACGATAAGGGCAATAAAATCCATCTGGACAAGCTGGGTCTCGATCAGCCTTTTTTTGTGTTTTTTCAGAGCGGGACCGGCTTGACACGGACATCCGCGGTCAGAGTCGCATAACCGGAAGTTGATTCAAAATCCTCGGTCAGTGTCCCGGACAATGCGGGGTGAGAGATTCAAAGGGTATTCGCAGAATATTTTGAGTATTTGAATCTTCGCCCCAATACCGTTTGAGCATGAACGGATATTCTGGAGCCGCCTCGAAGAAACAATGGAATTAATCAACGCTCAGTTTGTTTTCAAAATCGCCGCCGGCCTTTATGGCCTGAGCCTGGTGGCCGCTTTTTTGCCCGGCCGGCCACGAGGGGTGGTTTGGATTTTTTTATTGCCCGCCCTTCTTGCAAATTTCGCGGCCGTGGCGCTGCGCTATTGGCAGGCTTGGCCCATGCTGCCCATGTATCTGGGACCGGTGGCATTGCCTTTCTTTCTGGGCCTTTTACTACTGTTCAGCAGCCGGAAGGATGGTAACGATGTTATCGTTCGTCGAATGATATTCGCCCTGACCGTGATCATCGCCCTGGCGGCGGCATGCTTTCCCAAGGATTTTTACCTTCCGTTTCTGAAATCCTGCACTCCGTTGGCCCATCTTTTCTTTGTATTCGGGGTCGCGGGAAAGGGATGTTTTCTGGTCGGGGCGGTGTGGGCCATGGCCGGCCTGCACCCAAACCATCGAACCCTCGGGATTGAATCGCAGACCGCGTTGAACCGGTCGCTACGCTGGACGGTTTGGGGGTTTTCTTTCTGGACGCTTTCCATGTTCGCCGGTGAGTTGTGGTCTTACCTGGGTTGGGGCACGCCGGTGGTATGGGATGATCCGGCGATTACCACTGCCATGGCTACCTGGTTTTTCTACATCTGCCTGTTGCATCTGCACCTGACCGGCTCCTGGAGCGCCAGGGGCCGGGGCGCATACGCCGCGGCAGGCGCGCTGGTGATACTGGGCTTGAATTGTTTGCCGGACCTGGGTCCTTTCCGATGGCCGTTTTAATCATGATGCGACGATTATTCATTATATGGAACAAACTGGGCAGCATTCACCTGACGGTGATCTTATGTCTTTTGCTCGCGGTTGACCTGACCTGCGGATATGTCTGTCTGAACCGGCGAACCACCCTTTTTGCGCCGTTGAACGACATCGGCCTGGCGGCATGGATCGATACCTACGGCCGATACAATCTTGCCTACACCGCATGGTTTTTCATCCTTTTGGGCCTTTTGACCCTGCTTTGCGTCAATACCTTCGTCTGCACGACGGACCATGTGGCGGCGTTGATGCGAACCCGGGCGCTTTTCTCCTTCCATCGTCTTTTTTTCAAGTTCGCTCCGCACGTCATGCATTATGCCCTGATCGTCATTCTGTCCGGCTACCTAAGCAGTTATCTGTTCGCCCAGGTACTCGATACCCGCACGCTGGTACCCGGCGCTTCAATGACCCTGCCCGACACGAAGGCCCGAATCAATTTTGAGGACTTCGACCCGGTATACTACCGGAGCGATCGGCTGCCCGCTTTCCGGGATCGCGTGCTCCGGCCTCGGGCGCGTCTCCTGCTCACCGACGGCGATCGTCGCCGGGCCGCGGTATTGACCGCCAACCGGCCGGTCAATTTTAAAGGCTACGGTATTTTTCTCAAGGATTTTGCGCCCAAGGAAAAAGAAGGCGGTATGGACAGGCGGATCCGCATCGATATGAGTATCCGCAAGGACCCCGGAGTCCGGTTCTACATGGCCGGCATGCTTCTTTTTACGGCGGGACTGGTCATGTATCTGGTTGAGTGGTTTTTTTTCAGGAAAGTTAAAAAGGAAGCCTTATGAACGACGGTACCCAAATGATCCGATACCTGGCGATCCTCCTGATCGCATCGCTTATCTGTTCCTGCGGCAGCACAGACAGCGACCAACAACAGTCTTTTCTTCAGATCGGAGAATTCACCATCAATCGGATCGCCCCGGACCGCACCGAAGTGCGCGACGGTGCCGGCCGCACCCTGGTATTGATTCCACGAGATGCCCCGATGCCCGAGGATGTCGAGGCTACGCGGGTCGTTCGCGTGCCGGTCAAGCGGGTAGCGGTCTACGGTTTTTTTGATGTGACTACTCTTCGCGTTTTGGGCGTATTGGAGGAAGTACTTGTAGGGGTCACCTGCCCGCATGATGAATGGTACATCGAGGAGGTCAAAGAGGGCATGGCTTCCGGTAAAATCGCTTATCTGGGCGATTCGAGCAGCATCGATTTTGAACGTCTCAAGAAGCAGCAGCCGGAACTGGTGCTGACCTGGGACCATTCCGTTATTCCCATGCTCGGTGAACTCGGGATCCCCTGCGCCATCACCTCCACGCCCACAGCCATGTGCCTCAACGCCCGCATGCGTTTCGTTCAATTTCTTGCCCCTTTTTTCCACCGTGAAAAAGAGGCCGACGCCTTTTTCGACCGGGTGAACGGCGCCTTGGTCGATATCCGGTTGCGAACGGCCGATGCCGGCCCTCCACCCAAGGTGATGTGGGGTGATATTTACGAAAAGCGGGTGCTGGTGGAACCGGGCAATGCATGGGTGGGCGAACTGGTGGGGCTTGCCCAAAGCGACTACCTGTTCGACGATGTCTACGGTACCTCCTGTATCGAAATCGCCGTGGAGCGATTTCTGTACAGCGGTGAGGATGCCGACATTCTGTTCACCTACCGGACCACGGACAGCGGTGCCACTTCCAAAGCGGCCGTGGCGCGTATGAACCCGCTGCTGGAAGGCATTCGGCCTTTGAAGTCGGGCAAGGTCTTTGCGCCGCTGCCTCATTATGTCCAGTCGGGCGATCGGCTGGATGAAATCCTCACCGAGATCGCCGCCATTCTTCATCCGGAGGCGTACCCGAATTTTGAGCGCCGCTATTTCGTGGAACTGCCCGACACCGATCCAATGCCCGAAGGAGGTCGATTATGACCACCGCTGAATATATTTTACCCCGAGCAGATTCCGTTTCCTGGCGCAGACCGTTGGTTGTCTTCGCCCTTCTGGGATTTCTAACCACCGTCTTAATGGTTCTCAACATCGGTGTCGGATCGGTCTATTTTTCACCGGAGGAAATCTGGAAGACGATCATGCAGCATCAAAGCGTCTCCACCATGGATGCAATCGTCTGGAAAATTCGTATTCCACGGGCCATTGCCGCCGTACTCGGCGGCGCTTACCTGGCGGTTTCAGGGTTGCTGCTCCAGGTATACTTCCGAAATCCCATCGTGGGTCCCTTTATTCTGGGAATCTCCTCGGGCGCCACGGTGATGGTTTCCTTTGTGATGCTCACCACCCTGACCGTAGGGATGACTGTGCTCTCGCCCTTCATGACCACGGTGGCGGCCTTTGCCGGTGCTTACGGGGTCATGCTGATCGTGGTGGCAGTGGCCTCTCGGGTCAAGAGCGGGGTCACGCTGCTGATTGTGGGACTCATGATGGGTTACCTGTGCGGCGCGGTAACCAGTATTCTCACGGCGCTGGCGGAAAAAGAGAAGATCAAGGGCTTTGTCCTCTGGCAACTGGGCAGCTTTTCCGGTTTCAAGTGGAGCGAAATCGCCGTGCTGCTGGTCTGCGGAGGGCTTGTTCTGGCGCTGATCTACCTGTTGAGCAAGCCGCTGAACGCTTTTCTGCTGGGCGAGGAGTATGCCGCGTCCATGGGGGTCAACATCCGCCGTTTTCGGATTCTGATTCTGCTGTGCGCCTGCGCCCTTGCCGGCATGATTACATCGGTTGCCGGTCCGGTCGCTTTCGTGGGGCTGGCCGTTCCCCATATGGCGCGCCTGGGCTTCGGAACGTCGGATAACCGCATTTTGATTCCGGGCGCTTGCCTGATGGGGGCGCTTGTCACCAGCCTGTGCGATCTGATTGCCCGTATGCTCCTCTCTCCTGTGGAGTTGCCCCTGTCGGCCATCACCGCCTTTTTCGGCGCCCCTATCGTCATCGGTTTGTTGATGAAACGGAGGGTGAAGTTATGAATCGGACACACCAAAGCCATATCCTGACCTGCGGGAACCTGTCCGTCGGCTATAAGGACAAAACCATTCTGGCCGGGCTGAACCTTGCCTTTGAAGCGGGGCACTTCATCTCCCTGCTGGGGCCGAACGGCGCCGGAAAAACCACCCTGTTGCGTACCCTGTCGCGCCATCTGGAACCTCTCGGCGGCCGCATCGATGTGCTGGGACGGTCGCTGTCCTCTTTGAGCGCCATGGAACTGGCCAAAATCATGGCGGTGGTGCTGACGGACAAAGTATCGCCGCCCCTTTTTACAGTCTTTGAATTTGTTGCCCTGGGCCGCTATCCCCACACCGATTTTCTGGGGCGACTGGGTTCGGAGGATCGTTCAGTGGTTCAAAATGCCCTGACCGCGGTGCATGCTGAAGATCTGGCGTATCGTCCATTTGCCGATCTGAGCGACGGGGAGCGCCAGAAGGCTCTGGTGGCCCGGGCCCTGGCCCAGCAGCCTCGTCTTTTGCTGCTGGACGAACCCACGATTCACCTGGACCTGAAGCACCGCGTGGAGGTTATGGCGATCCTGCGTGACCTGTGTCGCAGCCGGGGAATCACGGTGGTGGCTTCACTGCATGACGTGGATGTGGCCGCCAAGGTGTCCGACCGGGTGGCCCTGGTCAAGGACGGCGGCCTGTCGGACTGGGGCGTTCCGGAGGCGGTTTTGACCGGCCGCGCCGTTGCGGAGCTGTACGATTTCAACGATGCCGAATTCAACAGTCATCTGGGGAGCATCGAACTCCGGGGTGACGGACGCCGGGGCCGCGCCTTCGTCGTGGCCGGAATGGGCAGCGGAGCCTTGGTGTACCGGATGCTTGCCAAACGGGGGTTTGCCATCGCAACCGGCGTGTTGCACACAAATGATCTGGATTATTACGTGGCCCGATCCCTCGGCGCCGAATGCACGGTCCAGGCCCCAATGGAGGCGATCAACGACATGGCCATGACCGCGGCCGCCGAGCAGATGGAAGTTTGTAATGTGGTCATCGATTGCGGTTTCGCCGTGGGTCCCATGAACCGGAACAACGTGGAACTCCTCCGGGTCGCCATGCAAAAGGGCAAGTCGGTCCTGAGTCTGCGATCCAGCGAGTTAGAAGTGTTGTATCATACCGGCGCGAAGACATCGCTGGTCCTTTGTGGCGATGTCGTTCACTTGCTGGAAGCTCTCGATCGTCGGTTTCCCGTCAACGATTTTACCCAAAACCTTCCCGAATATTCCTTGGAGGCATGATGAAGCCCTATACCCTATGCTATTTTTCCGCTACGGCCATGGAGCTGCCCTCTCTCAGCGAGGGGGTTCGCCAGTTCCAAAACGGCGGCGGCCGGATCACGGTTCACGCCCGCACCCAGACCCAGCTTTTTGACCGCGCCCGACAGAAAGCATTCGTGGACCAGGCCCTGGCGTCGGATGCGCTGATCGTGACACTGCACGGCGGCAAGGCATCCTTCCCTGCCTTCGAGGCATTGATCCGGGCCCTGGATGCCATACCCGAAGACCGGAGGCCTTATCTTCATATTCAGCCCACCAGCGGCGATGAAGACTCGGCGGACGCGGCCCGGGAGCACTCTCCGGATTTCGGTACGCCGACCTGGGATGAGATCCGACGCTACCTGAGCTATGGCGGCCATGTCAACTTTCACCAACTGTTGATTTTCCTGTACAACCGGTTGTTTGATGGTCGGGAGGGATGCCGGTCGGCCATGGAACTGCCCAACGAGGGCATCTACCATCCGGATATCCCCGGTATCCCTTCCCTGGAGGATTACCTCGCAAAAAAGGTGGACCCCTCCAGACTCACCGTGGGTCTGTGGTTTTACCAGGTCTACTGGCTGAACAACAACCTGGCGTTTATCGACGCCATCATCCGTTCTATCGAGGCGAAAAGCGCCAACGTGATTCCGGTCTTTCACCTGCGTTACAAGGATGCCGACCGGGGCAACCGAGGGGCCGACCATATCGTCGAACATTTTTTCATGGACGGCGACAGCCCCCGCATCCAGGTGCTGCTCAACCCTTTAATGTTTTCCCTGACCCTGGTGGCCCCGGAATACAAGACCCTTTTGCCGCGCCTGAACGTACCCTTCATACAGGCCATGACCTGCTCGGCCCCTTACGCTCAGTGGCAGGAAAGCGTTCAGGGGCTGCCCACCATGGACGTCTCCTATTCGGCGGCTCAGCCGGAGTTCGACGGCGCCCTTATCACCGTGCCGGTGGCCACCCGGGAACAGGAAACCATCGATCCCGTGACCGGCGCCCTGCTGGCAAAGTACATGCCGATTCCCGAACGGGTGGACAAGATGGTGCGCCTCGCTCTGAACTGGGCCCGCCTGAATCGAATGCCCAATGATCAGCGTCGGGTGGCCATCGTGTTTCACCACTACCCCCCGCGCAACGACCGGATCGGCTGCGCCGCCGGTCTGGACAGTTTTGCCAGTGTCAAGCTGCTGCTGGACCATATGCAGGCCGCCGGTTACGGCATCGCTCGCACCTTTGCCGACGGAGACGAATTGGCCCATGAGATGCTGTCTCGCATGACCTGCGACCGGCGCTGGCTGACGCCCGAGCAGATGGCCGCCCGTTCCGAAGCCCATGCCGGTTCGGAACGGTTCGAATCCTGGCATGCTGAATTGCCCCAGAAAATTCAAGAAAAGATGACCGAGGACTGGGGCAGGATACCCGGCGATCTGTTTGTTCACAATGACCGGATGCACTTTGCCGGCATCCTTAACGGAAACGTCTTCCTGACCATTCAGCCGCCCCGGGGATATCTGGAAAACATCGATAAGATTTATCACGACATGTATCTGTCGCCGCCCCATCACTATCTGGCCCAGTACCGATGGATTCGGGATGTGTTCAAGGCGCATGTGGTGATGCACGTTGGCAAGCACGGCTCCCTGGAATGGCTGCCCGGCAAGGCCCTGGGCCTTTCCGGTGCATGTTATCCCGACCTGGCGATTATGGAACTGCCCAACGTCTACCCTTACATCATAAACGATCCCGGCGAGGGCACCCAGGCCAAGCGGCGTTCCTACGCATGCATTATTGATCACCTGACCCCGGCCTTCACCAATGCGGACCTCTACGATGACCTGGGCAAGGTGGAAGGCCTGGTCAACGACTACAGCGTCGCCGTGGCGGAGGATCCGGCCAAGGTGGAAATCCTTCGTCCCATGATCTGGGAGGCGGTGGAGGCAGCCGATCTGGACAAGGATCTGGAGATCGCCAGAGAGGCCGCTATGAACGATTTCGACGCTTTCCTGGAACGGTTGCACGCCTATACCCAGGAGCTGGCCGATACCATGATCAACGACGGGCTGCATGTGCTGGGCACGCCCCCCCGGAACGAACGTCTGACCGAATTTGTGGTGCAACTCACCCGGTTGCCGAACGGAAACGTGCCGAGCCTGCGCGAAGCACTGGTGGTTGCCATGGGCTTGAACTACGACGATGTGCTGGAGAACCGGGGCCGCAGACAGGCGCGTTTCGGCAATCGCACGGGAGGTGAAATCCTGCGCCAGGCCCACGAAAAAGCCCTGGCCCTGGTGCACGGTCTTGCCGCGTCGGAGTTTCGTCCGGAAAAGGTGTCGGAGATCACAGCGGAGCTTATGGAACGGCCTTCCTCTCAGGTCGAAACCGCCTTGGCCTATATCGCGGAGACTCTGGTACCCAACATCCGGCGCTGTTCCGAAGAATTCGATTTCAGTTTTCAGGGCTTTTCCGGTGGATTTGTACCCCCCGGCCCCTCAGGTGCTCCAAGCCGGGGGCAGGCGGATATTCTGCCCACCGGTCGGAATTTTTATTCCGTGGATCCCAACAAGATTCCCACCCCGGCCGCCTGGGAAGTTGGGGTTCGGCTGGGCGACGCCCTGCTCGAACGTTATCTGGCGGAAACCGGCAAATACCCGGACAATATCGGTATCCTGGTTTACGGCACCACCACCATGCGAACCCGCGGCGACGATATCGCCGAGATTTACTACCTGATGGGACTGAAACCGGTCTGGCAGAAAGGCAGCGGCAATGTCTGCGGGCTGGAAGTGATTCCTTTGAGCGAACTCCGTCGCCCCCGGCTGGACGTAACACCCCGCATCTCCGGCTTTTTCAGGGATTCATTCCCCAACATTGTGGAGCGCATCGACGAGGCGGTACGCATGGTCGTCGCACTGAAGGAACCCCCGGAATCCAATCTTCTGCGCCGCAACGTATACAAAGACCTGGAAGAATATCGACGGGAGGGTATGAGCGAAGAGGAGGCATTCAGAGAAGCCACTTTTCGCGTGTTCGGTTGCCCTCCGGGCACATACGGCGCCGGTGTCGCCGAACTGGTGGAATCCAAGAACTGGAAAACCCAGGAAGACCTGGGTAACAACTACATTCGTTACTCCTCCCACGCATACGGAGAAGGAAGTTACGGCAAACAAAAACCGGACGCCTTCCGCCGCCAACTGGCTCGCATGGACGTCACCGTGAAAAACGAAGACTCCCGGGAATACGATATGATGTCGTGCACCGATTATTACAATTATTACGGCGGTCTGATTGTGGCCGCCAAGACGGTGCGCGGCGAATTGCCCTTCGCCGTCATGGGCGACAGCGCCGATCCCAAGCGTGTCAAGATCCGTACCACCTTTGAAGAAGCAAAGCACGTGCTGCGCTCCCGTCTGGTCAACCCCAAGTGGCTGGCGGGGATGAAGCGCCACGGCTACAAGGGTGCCGGCGATATCTCCCACATGATGGACGTTGTTTTGGGATGGGACGCCACCGCCGAAGTCGTCGACGACTGGATGTACGAAAAGATCGCCAACGCCTATGCCCTGGACCCGGAGATGCGGCAATGGATGAAAGACGTCAATCCATTTGCCTTGCAAAACATCCTCGACAAGCTGCTGGAAGCCATCAGCCGGGGGATGTGGAACGCCGGTGATGAAATGGAAGAGCGATTACGCAATGCCTACCTTGAGATGGAGGGTGAAATCGAGGAATGGACGGAGTAGGATGAAGGTTGCGCCGACATGAACCGGATACGAACGACCATTCGGACCGGATGCTTCTATCTGTTGATTGTTCTGTTCTGCCCGTCGACCGCAACAGCGGCAGACGAAGGGGATACTATTTTGCTCACCGCCGAAGATATTCGCGCAATGCAGGCCCTGAAGATCGCCGATGTTTTGAACAACGTGCCGGGGGTCAAAGCCGGGGATTCCTCCGTTACGATCCAAGGATCCTATAAGGTAAAGGTGTTTCTGGACAGCCGCCCCATCAACGATCCCACATCCAGCTATGGCGCGGTCAACTGGGAACTGGTATCGCCGGACGATGTGGAGCGTATCGAGATCCTGCGCGGCAAGGGCGGATTGCGATACGGCCAGGACGCGGCCGGAGGCGTGATTTTAATATACACCAAGCGTATCCAGCGCCTGACCGGGAATGTGAAAACCTACGGCGGCAGCCACGATACCGGGCACGGTCAGGCCGGCTTGCAGATGACCGCCGGCAACCTGGGTATCGGTGTCAATGGAGGTTTCGAAACCACCGAAGGATATACCGTAAACGATGATAAGGAGCGCCGGCAAGCCGGCTTAAAGCTGGCTTATTCTCAGGATGAGCGGAAAAGTCTCTCCTTTTCGGCCGATTACCTGGAAGACGAAAGGGGCTTGAGCGGGCTGCCGGAATATCCCACACCGTTTTCGCGCAAATCGACCCGCACCACCGGGCTGTCCCTTCAATTTCTCTATGATCGCCTGACCGGCACGACTTTCTTTAACGATGGTCGTAACCACAACACCGACATCAGCAGGAGACTGGACCAGACCCTTTCCGTGTCCGAATTGGGCCAGGATTTGGCTGCTTCGATGATGACCGGCAATTGGGGCGAGTTGAATTTCGGCGGCGGCTATCGGCAGGGCCGGGCTGAGGGGAGCACTTTTGACGATCAAACGGAAGAGACCTTTTCCGTGTTCGCCGCTCAATCCCTGCAATGGCCGAATACCCCTTTCACGCTTTCCTTCGGCCTTCGGGCCAATATCAACTCGGCCTTTGACGATGCGCTCAACCCGGAAATCAAGGCATTCTACAAGAAATCATACTGGCGCCTGACCGCCGCCTACAACCGCACCAACAACACACCGTCCTTCAACCAGCGGTACAATGAAACGGCTTCCACCAGACCCAACCCGGAACTGGAAATGGAGACGTCCGACAATTACAGCCTGGCGTTATTTGTTCAGCCGCGGACTACCCTGTCCGGCAGCGTTTCGATTTTTCACAACCGTCTCAGCAACCGAATCACTTATGTGACCGGGGATGGCGGCATCGGCCGGTATCAGAATTTCGGCGAAGTAACTTACACCGGCGGCGACCTGGCCGTTGCCTGGCAACCCCATGAACTCATTACGATTAAAGGAAGTTACACCTACCTGGAGGCCATGGACGAAGAAACCGGCCTGTACCTTCCGGCCAAAGCAAAGCACCAGGCCAATCTGGATATTTACTGGCAGCCGTTCGATCGGTTTTCCATGGTGGCCGGCGGCCAATACACCTCATCCGTTTATGGAAATCAAAGCAACACCAAAACGATACCGGAATATGTTATCGGAAATATTCGCGCCGAATATGCCTTCCAGCGATTCAGCCTGTTCGGTGAAGTCAAAAACGTCTTCGATAAGACCTATTATTATGCCGACGGCTATCTGGCGCCGCCGTGTACCTGGGTAATCGGGGTGAACTGGAGGATATAGCACATGCACCGCACCACCTTTCCGTTTTCGGCCATCATCGGCCAGGAAGCGCTCAAACAGAGCCTGCTCCTCAATGCCGTCAACCCAGGCATCGGCGGGGTGCTGATCCGCGGTGAAAAAGGAACCGCCAAATCCACCGCCGTTCGGGCCCTTGCAGACCTGTTGCCCGACATCGACGTGGTCCAGGGATGCGCTTTTTCCTGTCATCCCGACCATCCCGAGGATGGCTGCGACGAATGTTGCCGGAGCACGACAAAGCCCCTTACGCGAACCCGAAGGCGGGTCCGCGTCGTCGACCTGCCGCTGAATGCCACCGAGGACCGGGTCGCCGGAGGGATTGATTTCACTCCGGCCGTTCAACAGGGGCGACGCGCCCTTCAACCGGGACTGCTGGCGTCGGCACATCGGGGAATCCTTTATGTGGATGAAGTCAACCTGCTCGATGATCATATCGTGGATATTATCCTGGATGCAGCCGCATCCGGTGAAAACATCATTGAACGGGAGGGGATGTCCTTCCGCCATCCCGCCCGTTTCATCCTGGTGGGGACGATGAACCCCGAAGAGGGAGAGCTGCGACCCCAGTTGCTGGACCGTTTCGGTCTGTGCGTGGAAACCGCCGGAGCCCGGTCGCCCGAGGATCGCGTCGCGCTCATGGAGCGCCGCGAAGCCTTTGACCGGGATCCAATTGCCTTCCTGCGGGAAACGGCCCCCTGGAACCGGCGAATCGCTCAGCAGATTGAATCGGGCAGGGCACTCCTGCCCGGTGTCCGCATGCAGCCTCACCTGCGCGGTTTCATTACCGAACTGTGCACGGAGAACCACGTGGCCGGCCATCGGGCCGATCTCGTGATGGAGCAGGCGGCCTGTGCCCTTGCAGCTTTGCAGGCGGCACCCGAGGTCACCATTGAGCATATCCGTCAGGTGGCTCCCATGGTTCTGGTGCATCGCCGCCGGGAAACCCAGCCGCCACCGCCGCCGGACGATCCTCCATCCGAAAAAAACGATTCATCGGAGGAATCCGCTTCGCCCGAAGATCGGAAACCGGAAGACGAGAAAAACCAAACGTCCGCAGAGGTCCACTCCACCCCATCCGAACAAACGCGCGGCGAAAACCGAACCTCACCCGATCCGGGGGAGCCGAAGCCTCGAAACGGCGACGAGCGGATTTTTGAGATCGGAGCGACTTTCAAGGTCAAGCACCTATCGGCGGCTAAAGACCGCATTTTCCGCCGGGGGTCGGGACGGCGATCACGTACACGGGTTTCCCAGAAACAGGGCCGCTACGTTAAAAGTTGTCTCAACCCAAGGTACGGAGACATCGCTCTGGATGCTACCTTGCGGGCCGCCGCTCCCTATCAGAAGCAGCGCCGCAACGGCAGCGGTCTATGCGTGATTCTGACCGCCCGGGACATCCGCGGAAAGATCCGCGAAAAGCGTATCGGTAATTTTCTTTTTTTCCTGGTCGACGCCAGCGGTTCGATGGGTGCCCGGGGGCGCATGGCGGCATCCAAGGGAGCCGTCATGTCGTTGCTGCTGGACGCTTACCAGAAGCGCGACCGAGTGGCCATGATCTCTTTCCGGCGCAACGAAGCGCTTGTAAACCTTCCGCCTACTACCTCCGTGGATCTGGCCGGTAAACTGCTGGCTGAAATGCCGGTGGGCGGGCGCACCCCCTTATCGGCCGGTCTGGCCAAAACCCACGAACAGGTTCGAAACGTCCTTCTCAAGGATCCGGCAGCCAGGCCCATCGTGATCCTGATTACCGACGGCAAGAGCAATGTGGCCCTGAGCGATCAAAATCCGGTGGAAGAAGCCCTGGGATTGGCTGCGGCAATGACCCGGGACGAACGGATTCGGTATATTGTCGTCGACAGCGAGGAGGCCGGACTGGTTTCCTTCGGCCTTGCCCGTCGACTGGCTGCCGCCCTGCAGGCTCAGTACTTTAAAATCGATGATCTCAAAGCCAAAACACTGGTAGATATCGTGAAAGGACAAAACCCATGAAATCGACTTCCATCTATCCCTTTACCGCCATCGTTGGCCAGGAAAAGATGAAACTGGCTCTGATTCTGAATATTATTAATCCCGGATTATCGGGTGTTCTCATCCGCGGGGAAAAAGGGACCGCCAAATCAACGGCCGTCCGTGCTCTGGCCGATATCCTGCCGGAAATCGAGGTGTTTACAGACGATCCCTTTCAACTGGATCCTCACGAAGAAACGGAAGTTTACCTGGAAATCGCCCGTGCTTTGAACCTGACGGGTGCCGGGAACGGGGATCTTCCGGATACGATCAAGCGCAAAGTACGGGTGGTGGAGCTGCCCGTGGGGGCTACCGAAGACCGGGTGGTGGGCACCCTTGATCTGGAATACGCCCTGAAAAAAGGAGAAAAACGGGTGGAGCCGGGAATCCTTGCCGCCGCCCACCGGGCCATTCTCTACGTGGATGAAGTCAATCTTCTGGACGATCACGTAGTTGACGTCCTGCTTGATTCGGCCGCCATGGGGGTAAACACGATTGAGCGGGAAGGGGTTTCTTTTTCCCATCCGGCGCGTTTTACCCTGGTGGGAACCATGAATCCCGAAGAGGGCGAACTGCGCCCCCAATTGCTCGACCGTTTCGGGTTGTGCGTTAATATTGAAGGAATCGGCTCGGCCCATGATCGCGTGGCCGTCATGGAACGGAGGGCCGCTTTTGATGAAGATCCGGAAAACTTTATACGCCGATGGGAGGCGGAGTCGAGAGCCCTGGCCCACCGCATCCTGAAGGCTAAAACACTTTATCCCGGGGTGACGGTTGAAAAAAGCATGCTTTACGAAATCGCTCAGTACTGCCTGGACGTTGGCGTGGACGGACACCGGGGCGACATCATTATTTTAAAAACCGCCAAGACGTTGGCTGCCTATGGCGGTCGCACGCAGGTGACATTGGAAGATATGCAAACGGCGGCCGAGCTGGTACTCCCCCACCGGGTACGCCGGCAACCCTTGATGGAGATCGCCGACAATGTGCATGCCATCCGGACCAGGGGCGCGGGTAAGAGGAAAACCGATGATTCGCATTGATCAACTGATAAAAACCTACGGATCGGTGAAGGCGCTCGACGGTGTCGACCTGCACGTGCCTGCCGGTCAACTGTTTGCATATCTGGGGCCAAACGGTGCCGGAAAGACCACGACGATTCGTATTCTCACCGGCCTGACCAAACTGGGTGGAGGACGGGCCAGCCTCAACGGTCACGATATCGAAAAAGATGCTTTGGCTGCCAAACGCCAATGCGGATTGGTGCCCCAATACATCAATCTGGACAGCGAACTGACGGTCTATGAAAATCTCGATATCCATGGCCGTTTGTTCGACATGAAGCCCGCCGTGCGGGAAGCCGGGATCAATGAAATGCTGACCTATGTGGAGCTTCGGGACCGAAGCGACAGTCTGGTTAAGCAATTATCCGGGGGAATGAAGCGGCGGGTGATGGTGGCGCGGGCCCTGATGCACAGCCCCCGGATCTTATTTCTGGACGAGCCCACCGTGGGACTGGACGCCAATATCCGGCGTCGAATCTGGGCCTTGATAAAAAAAATTCAGCAGGACGGCACCACCATTTTTCTTACCACCCACTACATCGAAGAGGCGGAATTCCTGGCCGATCGGGTGGCCTTCTTGGATAACGGGCGGATTGTTGCGGTGGACGCACCGCTGAAGCTGATGGCCGGCCTGGGAAAGTGGGCCATTGACTGGTTGACCGATAACGGTATGCAAACCTCTTATTTTCCAAGCCGGGAGGCGGCCCGTGAATCGGCCGCCGTTCGGGAGAACGGGTTTACATTACGCCGGGTCAATCTGGAAGATGCTTTTTTATCTTTGACCGGAAAGAAGGTGCACTGATGCATGGCATCCTAGCGGTTTATCTGCGTGAAGCGTTGATCTTAAAACGCCGGCTCAAGCGACAACTGGCCGGGATGGCGGTCTCGCCCCTCCTCTACCTGATTGCTTTCGGTTATGCTATGGGCGATTCCGTGCAATTCGGCGGACATACCTATCTGGAATTTCTTATTCCGGGCTTGGTAGCCATGAGCAGTATGACCCAGAGTTTCGGTATTTCCACAGACATCAATGTGGCCCGTTTCTATTGGTATATTTTTGAGGAATTTCAGGCCGCTCCGGTCAGCAATTTTGCCTATGTAACCGGCGAAGTGCTGGCCGGCATGACCCGTGCCTTGTTGAGCATCGGCGTCATTCTGGTGCTGGGCCTGCCTTTCGGTGTGGTGTTGCATTACGGTCCCCTGTTCTGGCTGGCGGCGATCCTGAACAGCTTTGTGTTCGCTTCCCTGGCCGTTGCGTTGGCCATGCTGGTCAAGTCCCACGCCGATCAATCGCTTTTAACCAGCTTTGTGATTACGCCGATGGCCTTTTTGGGCGGCACATTCTTTCCGGTGGAACGCCTCCCGGTCTGGGCCCAGAAAATCCTGTTTCTCCTGCCGCTGACCCATGCGTCGAACGCCATCCGGGCCGTGGCACTGGGAGAAATGCCGGATTGGCGGGCTTACCTGGTGCTTCCCTTGACCGGGGTTGCCTTTTTTATCCTTGCGCTAGGTTCGGTAAATCACGCGCGGGATTGATTCGAAACATGGGAGATGAAGCGCCCGATAGGAGGAAAAAACAGTTATGCTGCTTGATACGTTTTATGACGGTGTGGAAATTCATCGGGAAGAAAAGATCATTTACGCCAAATTTCTTGTCCCTCACCGGGTGCTCTCCACCTGCCGGGTCGCCGGAGGATTGCGGGAAGATATCCGCTACCTGTACAACCATCAGAGCTGTGAACCGGCCGGCCACATGCACAAGCTGACACAAACCGCCATCCGAGACCCCGAGGGCTATCGAAAAAAAATCAGCGAATGCTACGGCCTTCCGGCGGAGACATGTGCCACGTTGGGAACTGCCGCCAACATGAATAACGCATGTATTGAGACCCGGGCGTTTCGGGATCTCAGCGTAACCGCCGTATGTACCGGCGGTGTGGAAGCAAATGCCGGACGGGCCGGTGATCCGGCTGCCGTGGTTGAAACGCCCGAGGGGTTTACAAGGTTGCAACCGGCGGCCGCCATGCCGAGTCCCGGCACGATCAATACCATGATTTTTATTAATAAACCTTTAATCTCCGGAGCCATGGTTCGGGTCATCATGACCGCCACGGAGGCCAAAAGCGCAGCCCTGCAGGAACTGGCCGTCAACTCCCGCTATTCGGATGGTCTGGCCACCGGCACGGGCACCGACCAGATCGCCGTGGCTGCCGTCCGGAGCGATGAACCGCCGCTGACCAGCGCCGGCAAGCACGCCAAATTGGGTGAACTGATTGCATGCAGCGTGCTCCATGCGGTAAAGGGAACCCTGGCCCTGCAGAACGGCTTGACGCCTGCCGGACAGTGTTCGGCCAAGATTCACCTGGAACGCTTCGGCCTGACGCGTCAAAAAATGATAGAGATCATCTGCCGCAACCTTTCTGAAAGCCGGGCGGAGCTGCTGTGCAAGAACTTCTCCGAGATCGAGCGGGATCCCGTAACCGTTGCGGCTGTTGCGGCAATGGCGCATCTGAAGGACAAATTTTCCTGGGGCATTTTGCCGATCACCTGCTGGGGCGAGGTCATGGGAACCTATGCCGCCCAGATCGCCTGTGCCGTGAGCGGTGACTACACCCGGATGGCGGTCTACCGGCGGAAGCTGGCACCTACCCAAGCCGATAAAGGAAACGGTGTATTGGTCGATCTATCCTGCCGCGCTTTGGCCTTGGGTTTTGCGGATAAATGGGTGGAGCCCATGAACCTTTAAAACAGGATGAGACTTTTGAAAAATGCCCGGCTTCGTTCAAGTTCAGGGAATACGATAATTTCCAACCACATAAATACGAGTGAATGCGAATGTAAGGAGGTGGTTTAAAGCCAAAAAAACAACAAAACCCCATGCAGCCGGTCGCCGATGCAGGCAATGTACTGCCGGGCGATAATAGGGAATCCCGTGAAAATCGGGAACGGACCCGCCGCTGTGACTCCGCCCTGCCCGAAATCGCGGGCAGGGAACCCGTTTGGCAATGAATCGGCCACTGTCGCTTCCGGGCGATGGGAAGGCCGCCGATCGGGCGGAGAAGTCAGAATACCTGCCGGTTGCATCTCAAGTGAAACGGACTGACGAGGATTCGGTCGCACTGTAAGTGACGCACCAAGCCCCGCCGGGGCTTTTTTTTTGCCTTGTCGCCCGGATGAGGATGCCAATTAATGAAAAGTGAACAAGGAGGAAAAAGATGGACACCAGAAAGGGCAAGATTATGAAATCGGTATTGCTGATATTTACAATTTTATTCATCGGCGGGATGCCGGTTGCCGCGGAAGAGGTCGGCGGCAAACAGACGATGGATGATATGGTAGTCACGGGCACACGCACCCAGGAACGGGCAATCGATGTGCCGGTGACTACCGAAGTGATCACCCGGGAGAAGATTGAGATGTCAGGGGCCACCCACGTGGGAGACCTGATCGGCAAATATATCACCGGACATTACCATAAATATAACGGCATGCTCAGTCCCGTGGGGCTGAGAGGGTTTCGGACCGAAGCACATGGCGACGATGTCAAAGGTCATGTCCTGATGCTCATCGACGGCCACCGCATCGGCACGGGCAACGCGGCCAAAATAAACGTGGACCGCATCGAACGCATCGAAGTCACAAAGGGACCGTCGTCGGCGCTATACGGTTCGGCAGCTATGGGAGGGGTGATCAATCTGATTACCAAAAAAGGCGATGGTGACCTTACCGCCACTATCAGCGGCGATTACGGCAGTTTCGACTATTACAAAAGCCAGGTTTCGGGCGGCGGGGAAGTCAACGACAAATTCCGCTTTCATGCCACCGCTTCCTACGAAGACATCGGCGACTACGATGATCCTAAGTTCGGGACGGTTTACAATAGTGCGGAAACAAAGAAGAACATCGGCTGCAACCTCACCTTCACCATCAATCCCGACCACGAGTTGCGTTTCGGGGGAAACTATGCCGATCTGACTGGAGAATATCCCGGTTGGGAGAATTCCCTAACCTATTCCGCTTACGATGAAAACGCCCGCCAAAACTACGATAAAAGCCACGGTTATACCGATCTTGAGTACAACGGCAATTTCTTCGGCGATACGTTTCACTGGCGCGGCCTGGTATATTATCTCTGGGACCGCAACCACTGGAACTACGGTTCAGACGAGCCGAAGTCCGAACAATCCAAGTACATCGATGATACCCTGGGTACCGATCAGCAGTTTGTATGGAATATGACCTCCTGGAACAAACTGGTGTTCGGATTCAACCTTGAACACCTGGAAAAGGAGTCCGAGGCGGTCTCCGGGGGAGAACCGTCAGCCCCATATACTCCCAACATGGAATACGATTCTCAGGCCCTGTTTCTCCAGGACGGTTTGGATCTTCTGGACAACCGGATCAATCTCATCGGAGCCGTTCGTTATGACCGTTTTGACATGAAGACGATTCGGCCCAGGACGGGAACGTTTACCGAATTCAATGAAAAGGAAGAAGACTACGATCACATATCTCCGAAACTGGGGATGGGAGTGAAATTTTTTGACGAACTGCTGCGGGTGCGGGCCAATGTGGGAGAGGGATTCAAATCACCGTCGCCCGACCAGCTTTCGGCGGATTTTGTCCACAGCGGGATCCGTTATGTGGGCAACCCGGATCTGGATCCGGAAACAAGCCTGACTTACGATTTCGGATTTGATATTTTCCATGACGTATTCAATCTTAAGGTGGGATATTTTCACACGGATTACCAGGAGAAAATCAGTCAAATCCTAACGACCATCGGCGGCGATTATGTTTATACCTATGAAAACCAAGGAGATTCCGAGGTCGCCGGTTTCGACATCGGGATCGAATGGTGGATCGGTCGAGCCTTCCATTGGCCTTTCGATCTTTCATTGTGGTCCAACGTCACTTTCAATACCACCAAAGAGGATGAGGAAACGCACGACGAGTTGACTTACATTTCCGATTACGAGGTAAAAAGTGGGTTGGACCTGAGCTACGGATGTTTCAGCGCCCAGTTGAGTTATGTTCTGATAGGCCCGCAGATGATCGATATCTGGAACGGTTGGGTTTATGAAGGGGTAAAGGAAAAGGAAAGTTTCGATTTCTGGGATCTTACCATGCGCTACCGGTTTCCGAGTCACTGGGAAGTCCGGGCAAGCGTGTTGAACCTGTTCGATGAACAGGTTGAATGGGCGCGCGGCTATCTGATGCCGGAACGGAACTACCTGGTGGGAGTATCTTACACTTTTTAACCAATGACAATCCGGTGATCGGTCCACAACCGATCACCGGTTGCCGATATCTTCAGCCATTGCTTCATTTTCATCACGACCTCCGGGACGAAGGCGGCGAAAATGGGTTCGTGCCGGTGATCGTCGAGGTCCCTTTTTCGAAAGTAGTGCGCGATGTGGTGAACGAATGGACAAGATGGGTAACTATAGTGAGAAGCAGAACAATGCACATGAAACGGAATACGAACGACTGCAATCGCAAGGAGGTGATTTAACGCCTGAAAAGTAAGTAGACCCCATGCAGCCGGTCGCCGATGCAGCCAATGTACTGCCGGGCGATAATAGGGAATCCCGTGAAAATCGGGAACGGACCCGCCGCTGTGACTCCGCCTTGCCCGAAATCGCGGGCAGGGAACCCGTTTGGCATCGGATCGGTCACTGTCGCTTCCGGGCGATGGGAAGGCCGCCGATCGGGCGGAGAAGTCAGATGATACGCTTCATCAAGCCTTTGATGATCCACGCTCTTACCGGACTTCGGAGCTCTTCTTTTCCGGCATAAGCCTTAACCATAGAATTTTTTCTTGGTGGGATCACAGGCTATCTTTTGCCTATATGGATAACGAGACCGATTAGGATGATCCGGATGATGGTTTGTTGGATGCAAAATACAATATATATACACGATATATACGGCAGCTTCCTGACAGGCATGAATCACGGTAAACGGCATTATAATTAAACCCTCGTTTGTTTACCATCCATGTATCGCTTGCCTTCAAACACATCAATCAATTGTTGAACCGCTGCTACCGCGGGCATGGTACCATCGGCAACGGCTTCCTCGATATCGGACAGTATTTTAATGACTTCAGGATGCTTTGCAAAAAGCGAACGCAGGTGTTCCCCAATCATTTCATGAACCCATTTCACGTTTTGATTTCGGCGATTTTTTTCAAAAACACCGGATTTTGTCGTGATTGCCCTGAATTTTTCGATTACATTCCAGATGTTATCGATTCCTTGTTTCTTGGCCGCGGAACATGTGTAGGCGTGTGACACCCATCCTTCGGTTGCCGGCTGAAGATAATGTAATGCCCTTTCGTATTCGTTTCTGGCCGTTTGTGCGAATATTTTATTATTGCCGTCGGCTTTATTAATCACCAGCGCGTCTGCCAGTTCCATGATTCCCTTCTTGATTCCCTGAAGCTCATCGCCGGCACCGGCCAGCATCAGCAGCAAAAAAAAATCGACCATGGATCGAACGGCGACCTCACTCTGACCCACACCCACTGTTTCGACCAGAATGACGTCGAAACCGGCGGCTTCACAAACCAGCATGGTTTCCCGCGTTTTTCTTGCAACACCGCCTAATGTGCCGCCTGCCGGAGACGGACGAATAAAACAACGCTCATCTCGCCCCAAAAGCTCCATCCGGGTTTTATCGCCGAGAATACTTCCCCCGGAAATGATGCTGCTGGGATCGACAGCCAGAACGGCGACTCTATGCCCCCGTTCCAGAAGATAACATCCCAACGCTTCAATAAATGTGCTCTTGCCGACTCCCGGAACGCCGGTAATTCCCACACGCATTGATTTGCCAGTATGTGGCAGAAGAATCTTCAATACATCCTGGGCCAAATCCACATGTGCCATTGCATTGCTTTCAACAAGGGTGATAGCCCGCCCGAGAATCGCCCGATTACCGTTTAACACGCCGTCGGCGTAATTTTCAGCTGAAAGCTGAACCCGACGATACCTGTTGGCAGGTTTTTGGGATCCGGTTCCCGTATAAGAAGAAATTCCATCATGGCCTCCTTCCACACCGTCCATTACACGACAAGCAAATCCATTGCCGCCTTCCTCGGGTGCCCATTCCGGTCGTTTGGTCTTATTTGACATGAACTTATCCTTTTGTAGGGGGCTACCAGCTTATAATTTCAGCGGGAGAAATCCCGCTGAAATTATCCCGTGCCAAGCTGGCGGCATATTAGTCGGAATGCAACCGGGAATTAAGCTCTTCCAGGACTTTTTGGGCTGCAACCGGAATGACCGTTCCGGGCCCAAAAATGGCGGCGGCTCCCCGTTCTCTTAAAAATTGATAATCCGGCGCCGGTATAACCCCGCCGATGACGCACATGATATCGGGGCGTCCCAGTTTTTCGAGTTCTTCGACCAGGGCCGGCAAAAGGGTTTTATGACCGGCTGCCAACGAACTGAATCCAACAATGTGAACGTCGTTTTCAACCGCCTGTCGGGCGGCTTCCTCCGGTGTCTGGAACAACGGACCGATATCCACGTCAAAGCCAAGGTCGGCAAACGCCGTCGAAATAACCTTGGCGCCGCGGTCGTGACCGTCCTGTCCCATTTTGGCGACCATAATGCGGGGGCGTCGTCCTTCCCTTGCCTCAAATTCCTTGGTCATCCGGATCACTTTTTGGACCTCTTCCTTTTCACTGAATTCGGATTTGTACACACCCGAAATAGACCGAATAACCGCGGTATGACGCCCCCATACTTTTTCCAGCGCATATGAAATTTCGCCCAGTGTTGCGCGGGCCCTCGCCGCTTCAACTGAAAGCGCCAGCAGATTGCCTTCTCCGGTTTCAGCACACCGGGTCAGCGCGTTCAAGGATGCTTGGCACCTGGCTTCATCCCTGCTATCTTTGAGCTTTTTAAGGCGTTCCAGTTGAGCCTGACGAACGGCGGTATTATCCACTTCAAGGGTATCCATAGCTTCCTCTTTTTCGAGACAATAGGAATTTACGCCGATAATCTTTTCCTGCCCCGAATCGATGGCGGCCTGTCTTCGCGCCGCCGCTTCTTCAATACGCATCTTGGGAAGACCGGTCTCAATGGCCTTGGCCATGCCGCCGAGACTTTCAATTTCCTGTATATGGTCCCAGCCCCGTTTCATGATCGCCCCGGTCAGGGCTTCCAGATAGAATGAACCCGCCCAGGGATCCGCCGGGCGTACAACATTCGTTTCATCCTGGAGGTAAAGTTGCGTATTGCGTGCAATGCGGGCTGAAAAGTCCGTCGGAAGAGCGATCGCCTCGTCCAGGGAGTTGGTGTGCATCGACTGGGTATGTCCCAGAGCGGCGGCCATGGCCTCGATGCAGGTTCGGCAGACGTTGTTGTAAGGATCGCCTTCGGTCAGACTCCAGCCCGAAGTCTGGCTGTGGGTACGGAGAGGCAGTGATTTCGGGTTCTTTGGATTGAAACTTTTAATGATTTTTGCCCAGAGAACGCGGGCTGCCCGCATTTTGGCTATTTCCATAAAGTAATTCATGCCCTGCGCCCAGAAGAACGAGAGGCGCGGTGCAAAGGTGTCGATACTCATTCCGGCGTTGACACCGGCGCGGGCATAGTCCCAACCATCGGCGAGGGTGTACGCCATTTCAATATCGGAGGTCGCCCCGGCCTCTTCCATGTGATAACCGGAAATACTGATCGTGTTGTATTTCGGCATGTTCTGGGAGGTGAAGGCAAAGATGTCTGAAATAATTTTCATCGATTCCGCCGGGGGATAGATATAGGTATTGCGCACCATGTATTCCTTGAGAATGTCGTTCTGGATCGTTCCGCCAAGTTGACTTTGTTTGACGCCTTGCTCCTCGGCGGCGACGATGTAGAAAGCCATAACCGGCAAAACCGCGCCGTTCATGGTCATCGAAACCGTCATCTCATCTAATGGAATGCCCGCAAACAGGATATTCATGTCCAGAATGGAATCCACGGCGACCCCCGCTTTTCCGACGTCGCCGACGACCCGGGGATGATCGGAATCATAGCCGCGGTGAGTTGCAAGGTCGAAAGCGATCGAAAGCCCTTTCTGGCCTGCGGCAAGGTTGCGCCTGTAAAACGCATTGCTTTCCTCGGCCGTTGAAAAACCGGCGTACTGTCTGACCGTCCAAGGTCGCTGAACAAACATCGTGGCATATGGTCCCCTGAGATATGGAGCGATGCCGGCCATATATGAAAGATGATCCAGCCCCTCATAATCCCTGCGGGTATAAAGGGGCCTGACATCGATCTGTTCAACGGTTTTCCATACCAGTTCCTCAGCCGTCATACCGGTCTCTTTTTTAATTTTCGCCGCCCAGCTTTGATAATCCACTCGTGGCATATTCGGATTAAAAGCGATTTTGGTAAAATCCGGATTTTTCATGATATCACCCCCAGATGTTTTTGAAGTTTACCTAACAGTTCCAACGCATTTGAGCGTATATGCAAAAATTCATCGATGCCGGCCTCCTTGAATGTTTCGACATGTTCCTTCGGATAGCCCGCCAGAATGACCATGATTCCCGGATCAGCCGTTTTTATTCTCTTGGCAAGGGGGGGAACCAGGTCCGGATAGGTCGCATCGGTCGAGCAGATGACCACCGCCCGGGATTTGGAAGCAAGCGCGGCGTCCGCCGCTTCCTCGATCGTTTCAAAGCCGTTGTTACCAATGGCTTCAAAAGCGCCGACATTAAAGAAAGCGGTGGAAAAATCCGCTCTCGCCTTGTGCTGGGGGATTGGTCCCATGTTGGCCAGAAACAGTTTGGGCCTTTCACCCTTTTGAGCCGTGTAGGCTTCGGTTGCGCGCCTCAGATTTTCAAACCCTTCGGCGCCGCGGTGTATATTCACCGGATTTACCGTCACTTCCGCTCCCTGCTCCGGCCGAAGGGCTTTCGTCAGATCCCCCAGGGTCGCGCCGGCCGAAGCGGCTTGGATCGCGTTTGCGACCACCTTGCCGCTGATTTCGCGCTGATTTTTCGACATGTCGATCAAAGCCGATATACATTCAGGCTTGTTTGCAAGGGATATAAATTGGGCCACCTGATCCGTTCGGTTCCGCTGAAATGTCGAATGATCAAATTCCTTCGCCGTTACGGGTTTTTCAGACATATTCGGATACATGTTGGTGCCCACAAAACGGTCCGTGCGCGTGGCGATGTTCTTGGCGCGCTGGGCGGCGATTTCCGCTATCCGGGACTGAGGAACGCCTTCCTTAATCGCATTGAACATGCCGCCGATCGATTCAATATCCTGAAACAGTTTCCAGATTTTTTGTGCCAGTTCGGCGGTTATACTTTCCACGTACCAGCAGCCCCCGGCGGGATCGACCACTTTATCAAAATGGGCTTCTTCTTTTAAAACAATGTGCACGTTTCTCGCAATGCGCCTTGAAAATTCATTCGGCTGATGGATGATTTCATCGAACGGACCGACATGCATACTGTCAATACCTCCGGCGATGCCGGAAAAAGCTTCCGTTGACACCCTCAGCATATTCACCCAGGGATCCACCTTGGTTTTATTCCATCGGGATGTCCGGGCATGGATTTTCATTTTCCTGGATTCCTTATTGCCGCCGAAAGATTCAACAACTTGGCACCAGACCATTCGAGCGGCCCGGAATTTGGCGATTTCCATGAAAAAGTCGGCGCCGATGGAAAAAACAAACATGATTCTGGAAGCGATATCGTCGATGAGGAGTCCCCTGTTCCGCATGGCGCGAATATATTCAACGGCTGTAGCCATGCCGAACGCCACCTCCTGAACGGCATTGCCGCCGCTGTTTTGATAAGGATCCGCGTGGACGGCGATTGTTTGAAGTTCCGAGGCGTTGTCTTTGGACCAAAGGGTCAGTTGGGCCATTTCATTGTAAGCCTGTTCCAGGGAAAATGGCAGCTTGCCTTCGACCGCCAGAACCCCGAAAGGATCCATAGCGATGCATCCTTTCAGATCCTTGATGGATTTCCCCTGTTTCTGCAGAAAAGCGGTCAGTAATGCCGTCAAAGCGATGCCGGAAAGACCGGAATGGACCTGAGTCGGCAGTTTGGTAATATCAATTTCATTGAATGCTTTTTCCAAGTCCTCCGTTGTCGCTACAGACAGCCCGCCCTGCCCGACAGCCGAGGTTGGTGCCTGATCCGGATTCGAACCGCTAAGGGTTGCCTTATCAAAGACAAGATTCAACGCGTTTTGTCCGCGGCTGAGATCATTCCTTGCCGCCTTATTGAATTCCTCCGGATCGGCATCGGTAATTTCCTGTGCGATATTCCATACATTGACGACACTTCCCGCCGCAGTGGTTCCACGCACATATGGCAATTCCCCCGGCAGCGTGTCGACATGATCCAATCCTTCCAGATCGTGCTGGAAATACATGGGCTGAATATTTATGCCCTCGTATGTCTTTTTTACCAGCATTTTGTCGAAGGGTTTGCCCTTTAGCTGTTCATCCACCGCTGCAAG
>JAHDSC010000184.1 GCA_018432925.1 Desulfobacterales bacterium
AACTTATACTGATCCACGTTGTAACTCCAATCCCGATCATACCGGTTTCTCCGGGCTCTACGGTGATTAATCTACCATCCTATCAGCAGGAACTGGAAGTTTATGCCAAAAACATGCTTCGAGACCTCGTTGAGGAAAAAGTTCCCAAAAAGGTCCAGGCGCGGACAGAGGTGATTCTGGGGGATCCCGCGAATGAAATCGTCCGCATGGCAGATGATGAAAAGGTGGATGTCATTGTGATCGCCACCCATGGATTGAGTGGTTGGCGACGATTGGTGTTCGGTTCGGTCGCAGAGAAGGTCATTCGGGTCGCCCATTGCCCGGTCCTCTCCATTCGAATCCCTTCGCAGGAGAAAAAGGAAGAGGGTGAGAAGGAGGGCTAAACCGCTACTTTCCGTGATGAAAATAGAGCGGACGGGGTTTTTTTTGATGAAGGTTTGCCTAACGCTCTTTTTTGTCCGTTTACTGAGCCGAAATCAAGGTTAATTCTATCAATCTACAATATATATAAGCAGTTAAAAACAATCGCCTTCCTTTTGCTTGAATGAAATCGAGTATTTTTCAAGGGTCTGACTAAACCTTGATGTCTTTGTCGTTTTCATGGACCCGTGAATGTTGCGCGAAATGGCAGTGGTAAGAATGCTTGATTTTTTGATATGCATTCGCCGAACTTTTCTACGCGCCATTGGAAATACGCACTGTTGCGGTTCAATCCGGCAAGATATTTTTGGACGCGATGATGCTTCAGAAAACTCCGATCCTTTAACAGGCTGTTGAAAAACTGCGCCTGAGGCCGCCATTCAGCGTTGCACGGCTCTCTCCAATGCTCACATATGCTTGAATATGCTGCGCTTGTCGCATCGCCGCGCGCCTTGCCTGACGGCCTGATTCTTGTTTCTCAACACCCTGTTAAATCTGTCAAAAAACACCGGCCACCGGTTTTCCGCAATACCCGCACCTATCATCTTTTACATTATTTTCTGAGACCCGGTAACCTTTTCTGCGGATAAGCGTCTTTCTATAGTGTGGACAAAGGGTCTCCGTCGATGTTTCCGATATAAATGTGGAGAAGTCCATCGGCCTGTCCCAAAGAATAGGCTTTCTTTCGTACCGCCGGCGGAGTCGCCTCGGAAGTCATGAAACTGTTGGTAACAAAGACGTTGGAAATCCCCTGGTTGGATGCAATTTTAGCTGTTACGCAGGCGTATTCAAAAAAATGGCGGGTTCGGTGTATAAGTATATGAAATACTTCTGCAACTATGAGGCCTTGCGCTGCGAACAATATCCGCCGGGAGGAGTTCCCGGCCCGGCAGATCGATCTGTGCGGTCTATGAAATTTGGGAAATTTACCGGTTCTGACAGAAATCACAACGGAAATTACACCCTATCGTAGCGATTGAAAAGGACGTTGTCACCGGCAAAAAATGATAAAGAGGTTTTTTCGATCGGATCGACATCGGCGGCAATTGTTTTGCCGTAAGCGTGAGTGTGCAACTTTCCCTCGATGTTTTGTCCGACCCCGCATAGACCGAATCCGGAAGGGGATATCTTTCAGTGGTGATTGCAGAGATAGCAATGCACCGTTTTATCCTAAAATGCTTCATACAGCATGGCTTCCCTTATCATGACCGGTTTCCCGGGCCGTTGTCGCCGAAAAACGGCTTGGCCTTTTGTTTTATTTCATACGTTCAAGTGAAGCTTTGATAAATAAAGGCAAGTCGCCAGGATCACGGCTTGAAATTAAATTGCCATCTTCCACGACCGCCTGGTCGATAAATTCAGCTCCCGCATTTTTAATATCCTGGATAATGGATTTCCATCCCGTGATTTTTCGTCCCCGGATTACATCGGCGCTGATTAAAAGCTGGGCCGCGTGGCAGATGACAAAAACCGGTTTGCCGCTTTCTACAAATTCTTTTGCAAATTGCACAGCCCTTTCATCAACTCTCAGTTTATCCGGAGAGTAGCCGCCTGGAATCAGAAGCGCATCAAAATCCCTTGCGATGACATTCCTTACCGCTTTGTCGATTAGAACCGGCGTTTGATTTTTTTTACCTTTTACGATGCTTCCTGCTTTCAATCCGATGTGTACAAGCTGGTGGCCGGCCTTCGTAAAGGCTTTCGCCGGTTCCGTATATTCCGAATCTTCAAACATATCTGTAATTATTACAGCAACTTTACTCATAGGTATCCCTCCATGTCAATTGTAGAAAAACGTTTCACAGCACTGCATTATAAAAACAAGCGATGAACGCCGCTGTTGACCTGCGCCGTCCATTTATTATAAGTTGAAGGCCTTGTCGGTCACTGAAAGATGTTGTCATAGGCAATTCAGGCACATCCGCATGGAAGCATTCTATGAAAAGGAAATTCAAAAAAGCACCGGCGCTTGGACATTTTCTTGAACGATTTCGCTGAGCGTTCCGGATAATCGAGAAGGAACCATATTCTGCAAATGTCTTCGGATTTACTCAAAAAAATTGCTAACTACAATTTCCGCTGCGGCCGGCCCGATCCGGAAAAATGTGCACTTCTGGTAATCGATATGCAGCAATTTTTTCTATCGATTTCCGCTCCGATTCTGCCAAATGTTCGGAGCATTATTGACGCATGCCGTCAAAATGGAATTCCGGTTATTTTCACCCGGCATGGGCACCGGAATATTTTGAGAGACGGTGGGATGCTTGCCAAGTGGTGGGGAGATTGTATTGAGTATGGATCCGATGAATGGAAACTCCTGGATGTGCTCTCCCCAAAGGCGAAAGACACAATTCTGGACAAAAACCGCTATAGCGCATTTTTCGAGACCGGTCTGACTGGTATTCTGGAAAACCTGAAGATTGAGGACCTCATCATTACGGGAGTCCTGACAAATTGTTGCTGTGAAACCACGGCAAGAGACGGATTTGTTCGCGATTACCGGATATTTTTTATATCGGACGCTACCGCCGCGACAAATGAAGAACTTCACTTGGCTTCTCTTAAAAACCTCGCTTACGGATTTGCCCATATTCTGAATACGGAAACGCTTTGCCGGTATTTGGATCGCCGTCCGGCGCATTAGCCGCGGCTTACAGCGGAGACTTCAATCAAAAGCCATCAAGCGCCCACAAGAACCAGTCCCGCCACCATGCCGCTGGGAATATCCAAGGGATTGATGTCCTTTGTGATCGGATAGATTTCCCATCCGACTTCTTGAACCAGTTTGAATACGTTTACTCCAAGGGCCTGAATGGAGGGCCGAACCAGGGATGGATACCGGCAGGTCCTCCCCCTCTCCAGGGCCCGGCATTTCACATTTCGACAGAAGACGGACTTGCAGGAACTTGCGGCGTATCCCTTTGATCGGGTATACCCGGCTTGAACCGCCAGTTCCTCCAAACGAATGGTTATTTTATAAATCTGTTTAAAGACTTCGGTACTGGCTTCCGATACAAGCACCTCCGGAGAAACGTCCAGCTTAAAAATCAAGGCCTTTTCATAACGGCGGACGAGATCTCCGAATTGCCGGGGAGACATGACCAGGGGAGGGCAATTGGCGCAGTTCCGGTAGTTTTCGCAGATGGGATTCCTGCAAAGCTCCAGGACCTGCGAATCAACGGGGATGATGGTTGTTGGGATGATCCCGGCATCCGATGCTCCAAGGGAAAGAGCGCTTTTTCTGAGGGCATCCAGGAAGGATTCAATTTGCGGCTGCATGATTACACTTTGTGACCGATCCGTTTAAATTTTATGTATAATCATAAAAACCAAGCGGCAGATTGTCAAAACAAATTTCAGAAAAGCCAAAAGCGGGAGAGGTGAATTCGGGAAGAATGGGCCAACAATTTTTCGGACAAGTTGTTTTTATTTTGACACGCAAACCATTTTCTTAGAAAATCCGCCAGGGGATGGATATGAGTCTAAGATCTCCCGAAAAATAAATACCGATAAGGCGATCTCCCGTCGATCGATGAAGGATCGACGGAATCGGATGGGCTCGGCAATCAAAACAGAAAATTCAGTGGAACTTCAAACGGATGGAAAATACAAAATATATCTGGTGTCCGAAAAAAGATGGCCTGGTTCGCAAAAATCCGAGGGCCTGCAGAGAAAACTGCGACCGGAGACACACATGCCGGGCATACAAAAGATACTGGCAGCCCGAATTATTTGATTTTTCACCCACGATGCTCCGGACTGAAAAAAACAAGAAAAACAGCTGATAGCCATTCTTTATAAACGCCTCCTGTTCCATTTCGGCTGAAGGCCGCCTGATTCATGGAATGTCGAATGAGATTTAAGGCCGTTATTTTCGATTTGGATGGAACACTTTTGGATTCTGTTGAAGACCTTGCAGATTCCATGAATTTTGTTTTGCGTCATTTTGAATTTCCCGAGCACGATCTGAATGCCTACAAAATGTTTGTCGGAAATGGGATGCAGATGCTCGTACAAAGAGCACTTCCGGAAAGTCGCCGGGATGAA
>JAHDSC010000101.1 GCA_018432925.1 Desulfobacterales bacterium
AGTGCTGTATCCCTCGTCTTGTTTTATTTTAGGGGAGCGTTTATCCAAATCATATTGAAAATCTTCTGCATTCTTGATCCGTTTAATCACTTTTTGCGATGTGAACCGGAGATAATCAGGGTCATGTTGTGGCCTGACAAGAAATTGGATTAAAAATGCCCATCCCAGATCTCTGACAGGATATATATCGTATCGCATATATGAATGAAAACTTGAACAGTAAAGTGATTTTTTTCCGCCCAGGCGAAAGAAAGGTTAATGCCGATTGCCCGTTTTGGTTTTTACAATCAGCGGTAGTCCCACAACCTCCTTTTGTAACAGTCAAGGCAAAAGATCCGCTATCGGTTTATCCATTTTCTAATCGTACGTATTGATCATAAAAGGGGGCTCCGTTTCCGATATCTGTCAATCCTTCCGAAACGAGCTGATTAACGCCTCCTCCGAGATTCATCCAATCGCCTCTGCGATAGAGAACAGTGTTCGGATGAAGCCCCGGAAGCAATTCAAGTTTAACTTTAAGTTTTCCATTGCAAGAAACCATATATACATCTTTATTTGTGTCGATATCCACAAGGCATGGATTATCCGGCGCAATCTGTAAAACCGGCGGTATTTGCTGCTTGTGAGGCAAAATCTGTGAATGAATCGCCTCCCTCCGAATAAGGGACAGCAAGCGAAGTGGGAAAGTCGGCCGGGAAGGGGGTTCTTCATGAAGAATCGACGGGAAGCGGTGCTTCCCGTCCGGATGATCAAATCGTAGCCCGGCGTAGGCGATTTTAGGACGTTTTGCCCTGACGAATCCGCACTTTCGAAGTTCCTCCAAAGATACTTCGAGATAAGGGCTTTTAAGTGAAGTCCTCAGACACGTCTCGGAATCGGGAAGAACGACCGGCGGATTCAGCCGTTTTCCAAGTTCGGAAAGAATCCGGAAATCGTCTTTTGCTTCATCCGGGGCTTTCAGCACGGGTCTGACATAATGGATGTAATCGTGCATGTAGGAAGAAATGATGTCTTCCTGCTCTAACATTAAGGTGCTTGGCAAGAGCAAATCGGCTCTTTCGGCAGTATCCGTCATAAATGCATCTACGACCACTTTAAATTCAACTTTTTCAAACGCCCGGATTATTTGGCGGGAATCCGGTGCCTGGTTTATGACATTTGAGCCGTTGATCCAGATAAGTTTGACCGGAGGATTGCTTGCCTGAAGGATCTGTGAGCCGATAAGAGGCATTAGAAACGAACGGCACTTTGTTTGCGAAGTTTTCATCCAATCGAGATTCAAATTTCGCAAAGAGCTTAAATGAAAATAGCTTCCCCCGCCGAGACGACCCATATTGCCTGAAATCATGGCCAATGCATTGATAAATCGAATATTTTCTCCTCCGTAGGCGTATCGCTGCAATCCAGCTCCCACTAAAGTGGCGGTGGAATCCGGATTTGCGTAAAGGCAAAAAATTTTTTTAATGTCATCCGGGCTGACATCACAAATTGCAGAAAGCTGATCCAATGAATGGCGAAAAACCGAATCGCGAAATTGACGCCAGTTTGAGGAGTGCGCGTAAATTCTGTCGTTAATCATGTCCCGTTCGATAAAAAGACGTATCAGGGCGGCTGCGAGGAACCGATCCGTGCCGGGACGGATTCGGACAACGGCATGGGAATAAAATTCATTTTGATCACCGCCCGGAGAGATGGAGATGATGTTTGCTCCGTTCAAGCGTGCTTTGCGAAGAATTGCCGATAGATGAATGGAACTGCGAGACAGGTCCTTCCCCCAGTTTATAATTTTCCGGGCATTCAGCAGATCTTCGATATGGTTGTTATCACGGGAACCAAAATCCATGAGATAGGCAACATAACCGGCTGCATCGCACAGTGAACCCCGGACTCGGCTGGCTTCCAGAAGTGAAAAGAAAAGCCGGGTTGCCTCCTTCAAAACACCTTTTGCACCTTCACCGTGAAAATGAAGAATCGATGCCGGTTCCTTTCGGAAATTCTGAATTTTTTCGGCGCATAAATCCAGGGCGGAATCCCAGGCAATGGTTTTCCATCGCTTGCCGGCACGGATCATTGGCCGGACAATACGGTGCGGGCTTTGTAAGCGCTGGATATGATCTTTGATTTTCGGGCAGACAAAACCCGATGTGAAGGGATGAAACGGATTGCCTCGGATCCGATAGCAGCCCGCTTCATCCTGAGACAAGATCAGGGAACAGGCATCTGGACAATCCATAGTACATGCGGTGATTTTTTTCATACATAAATCCCGGCTGCAAACCACTTGGAATGCGCTTGCTGTTGCGGTTCAAAGATCCGGACCCGACCTTTCGAAAGGTTGAGCCGGGCCATTACAGAGGGGCGTCAAACGGTTTTTCATAACCAGTCAGTTCCACGTAACCCTGTCCCTTAACCGGTTTTCCCTTGGAGTTACCGTGAAAGGAAATGCTGCCCTCCCAGTAAGTGACCCCTGTACTCTCCGATGTTCGCATCTCCTGGTCGGCCAGATTGGGGACAATCGTCAAATCCAGTGAGAGGGAAAAAACCCTGAGCCGCCATCGGGAAGGATAACATGCTCCCGACCGGACACTTTTCCAAGTTTCCAATTCGTCAACTTTGAATGAATTGAAAGGCAAATGAATGACCTTGCCGGAGATATCTACAAATGTACCGCTGGATACGCCGCTTAATGCGCCATCTTTTCGTCTTAAAAGATAGACCATCAATTCCGTGCCATCCGAAAGCTGAAGGCTGAACCAGTCCCAACCCGCCAAATCAGATTCCAAAGGGGCTGAGCTGAATTCATGATCCATCCAGCTTAAACCCGTAACTGAAAATGTTTTTCCATTCAAATTTATTTCTCCAAGGGTTTCAAGGCGGGTAAACGAATAATAACAGCTAGCACTTTCGGGGAATTTCCCCTTGCGGCTGTATCCATTTTTTCCATGTAAAACCGGAGGCTTAAGCGGTATTAGAGTAAGGTTGAACGAAAAATCGTCGGTAGCAGCTATTAGTCGATGCATTGCGGGGGTTAATTCTAAAAGCCAGTTTTCGATTTTTACATTCGTATTATTATTGTTTTGGAAGGCGCCTGCAATCCCGGGAAACTCACGAGCGACTTTTTCGCTGTAAAGATGACGTTTCGATGTCAAATCCGATAATGCTGCATGGGCCAGATAAAGCTGTTTTGTCCGCCAGGCGGATGAAGGTTCCGGCCAGTTTTTTTCAGCTTCCGGTGGAACGATTTGGGTTCGGAAAAAAGTCAATTGAAAGCCATAATTATCTTTCGTTTCAGATTGAACATTTCCCGTGTAGTACCACCATTCCGTTCGGTACCCCGGATGTGGTCCATGGTCAATTGGAAATTGAAGACGGCAGGGACCCGTGACCGTAGAAAAAGCCCCGTTTTCTTCGCACAATATGACGGGTACTTTCAGCAGGCAGAACAAAAGAAAAGCCACGGCGAAAAATATTTTTTCTATCGAAAACCGTCTCATTCGAAACGTCCTTTCAAATCGATGTGCGATATCGACTCAACATTCCCTTAAAAGGTTTGATGGAGATTGTCTGAAAACCAAGTAAACGGCGGGAAGCGATGCAAACAAAGCGGTAATCAAAATTAGCGGCAGAGAGATTCCGATAGCTCTCCAATCCACCCGATAGAGGAAAGTCCATCCGAACGATTGAAAGTTGATCACATAGACCAGGAGATACGAAAGGAAAAATCCGCAAAGGAGACCTGCACATTCTCCTGTGACCACCATGATAAAGGCTTCCCAAAAAACCATGGAACGAATTTGCCGAAAGCTTCCTCCAACCGCAAGAATGGTATGTAACTGCCGGGAGCGTTCCAGCACAAGCATCGTGAGGGATATGGTGATACCCAGACCTGCAACAATCAAAGCGATAAGCAGAAGGACGCTGGTAATGGCAAAGGTTTCATCGAAGATCTGCATGATATTGTGACGCATTTTCTTGCCACTGATCATTTCCAAATTGTCCCCGCAATTATCAAAAAGCTGTCCACGCAGATTTGAAACAACGGCCTCCAGGTCTTGGGTCCTATCTCGAAAAAATATTCGAACACCTCCCCATATTTCTTCATATGCCGGACCGTCGCGGTTTATTTTCTGCTGAAAATGTCCAAGAGAATAATAGACAAATCCCCCCCCTGAGTGCGATAGTCTCGAATGACTCCTAAAATCGGAAGTTGTAATGCGGCCCCTTCAATCCGGGACTGATAAAAATCACCGACGGTCAAACCGGTTTGACTGGCAAATACTTCAGAAACCAGAACGCCTTCACCTTCGATAAGTTTGGGCAGGCTTTGAGAAGGATTTCCTTTTATCCAGAAAAACTTGCCGTAGCGAGCGAAATTCTGGAAATCCATTGCTTCAAACTGATAGAGCGCTTCATCGTAATTAAGATAAAACCGTCGATAAGGAACAAGATCTACCGGCGCCTTTATATTTTTGATCGTTCGGATAACTTCCGGGGGTAATGGATCTCGATGATGGTTGATGTCCGCCATCTTGGGCCGAAGAAACAAATCCCCACTGATGGTTTGATTGACCCAGATTTCAACCGTTTCTCGAAAACTGTGAACCATAATAACCAGCGCGGTGTAAAGCGCAACAGCGGTAATGAGCGCACCGACAGATATGGATGTGCGTGACCCGCTGTCTCGAACATAAAGCCCGGCAAGACGAGCGGGCTCCCCTCCCAGACGGCCGAGAAATAGTGCAAAGAAATTTCCCATCGCATGAAGGCCCCAAGGAGAAAGAAAAGAAAATCCTGTAAGCAGCAAGAAGATCGCAACATATCCAGCGAGCGGAAAACCAGAGATGACCGGAAGTCGTGAAAGGGGCCAGACAAAAAAAATGAAGAAAAAACCGATAACGGCAAGCTGAAATGGTGATTTTTTCAGTATTTTTTCTTGTCTGGATATGGAAAGAACCTCCTTGGGATCCACATGCATAGCCTTTCGAGCCGGATGATAGGCGGAAAGGGCCGAAATAAAAACCGTTATCCCGAAAGAGAGAAGAATTTCCCATCCACTTAAAACTAAATTTTCAACATGTACTCGGACAAATAAAACCGAAATCGTTTTGCTCACCCCGTAAAGGAGATATTTGACCAAAAAAGAACTGATAGGGATTGCCATCAGCCAACCTGCGACCCCTAAAAAAAGGCCTTCACTTAGAAATAAAAGGAACAGAAGATGGGAAGAAGCGCCGATAGAGCGTAAAATTGCCAATTCATGGCGTCGGGAAGCGGCATTTAAAGCCACAATGCTGTAAACCAGAAACATCCCTACAAAGAGAGAAACAAAACTCAGAATGGAAAGATTAAGCTGATAGGCCTGGATCATCTGCTGTCCGCTTTTTCTGGTTTCAGTGGGCGATTGTAGAAAAACCCCCTCCGGCAGCAACCGGCGAATGCCCTCCAGGTCATTTTCTGAAACAGCAGGCCTAAGACGAAGATCGATCCGATCAATCAGCCCGTGAAGATTTGTAAATTCTTGAAATGTTGCAATGTCCGTTATGGCGATTCGTCCTCCCTCGACTATCGCCGGACCTTCGGGAGCCAGTTTTCCCAAAACACGAAAATCGGATTTTCGAAAGGTATGTTCAAGAGTCAAGAAATCCCCGGCCGCCAGTTCAAATTGTCTACTCAAGGGATGCCCGATAAACATGGTGTAAGGATATTTTAAAAGATCCAGCCAAAGCCCGGCATCCTCCTTGTTCAGCCGATCAATTTGCCAACTCCGAAGAGATCGGTCCATAATGGGATCCACACCAACCAAGAGAAACGGTTCTGCTTCTTTTTGCACGGGTTTAACATAGGTGGAAAGTATTGGAGATGCAGCCCGTACGCATGGATGACGAAGCAGCAGTCCGACCAACGTATCCGAAACCCTTCCTCCAGGACGCACGACCGTCCAATCCGTCCGACCGGAAATAGAATTCATGCTTTTTGAAAAAGAGTCCAGAGAAGCATGGATGGACAACCGAATGCTTGTAAAAACTGCCGCACCTAAAGCAATGCCCACCAAAACGGTTATCGTACGTCCACGATGTTTTAACATGTGTCGAATGCTGAACCATGAAAACAGACGAAGAAATAACGCTACCTTTGGCATGTTTTTTTTGTTATTGTTCCGTCTCGAAGATAAATTTGAAGAGTGGCGTAAGGATCGGCAAGTTTACTGTGGGTTGCAATAATTACAGTTCTTCCCTGGTGCCGATTAAGATCGACAAGGAGGTCAATGACGATCTTTCCATTGCAGCTGTCCAGATTTCCGGTGGGTTCGTCGGCAAGAATAAGGGTCGGATCATTGATGAGTGCTCTGGCAATGGCGGTACGTTGCATCTCTCCGCCCGAAAGTTCGGACGGCCGGTGGTGAAGGCGTGACTTGAGTTCGAGCCATTCCAGCAGTTCGTTGGCTTTTGCCCTGACTCGACTATCCGGATGACCGGCGAGCAAACCCGGAAGGCACACATTTTCCAGCACATTTAAAGTCGGAAGAAGATTGAATGACTGGAATACCATTCCTACCACGTCACGTCGGTATCGGGTCAGTGCGGTCGGAGTGGCTGTTTTAAGATCATGATTCGCAACTGTCAGTTCTCCTCGTGTTGGGTGATCCAGTCCGGCGATCAGAGATAAAAGGGTACTTTTCCCGGACCCGCTGTTTCCCTTGAGGACCACGATTTGGCCCGGAAAAACTTCCAGGTTGATTTCATTAATACCGATGATTGTGCTGGTTCCCGGGGAATAAGTACGGGTAAGCGCCTTTGCTGAAATTATAGGTGAAGTGGGATACATCGCCATCCGTTTAATTATATATTTTTAAAATATGCCTATTAAAACGTGATGCATGGGAAAGAAGGTCTTTCTCAACCTCCAGCCAAGCCGGCGGAAAACGTTCGGCGTATAGTTATGCCGGGAATGGTTCCGGAATTGTTCGATGTAAACTCTCTTTATGAAAAATTTTAACACGTGAAAGAAGATTTCGCAATTTTTTCGATCAATTTTTTATTCGGGAGAAACGGGTATATCGGCTTTCAAATTTTTATACAAAGTCTGGGTTGAATACGCAAAATCAATTCCTTCATGAAAAAAGCGATGGAAAGAAAAGGTTTTAAAACTGGTCCGTTGATTGATTGGATTCCACATGCGCCGGCATTGGATTTGATTGACGATAAGTGTCTATGGATCATATGCATGCAAGGAGAGCGAAAGAATGTCCTTTATTATAAGGGGATGCACTAAGTTTATGGTATCAGAATTCGGTGGTAGGAATTTCTTGAAATGATGATAGGCTGGTAAGGTTCAAATTTGCTGAAAAAACAGATTTCGCTAACACTTGCTGACGTTTTTGGCAGATGCTCCCCTGTCGCTTTTTTGACTTTCGAACCATACATGATCGCCTTGAATAAGAGTCATGTAACCATCTGATTTAATATCAAATCTGTTAACATAAATCGACTGGCCGCTTTCATCTTCGATAAAGCCGTAACCTCTTTTTTTATTGAACCACCTGACGATTCCTTTTGCCATCATACCCATATCTCTCCCAAAAAATAATATATACTAATAAGTTGGGACTGGATTGATTTCACATAATATCCGCTGGGATTTGCCGGGATATTCGAAAAGATGGTAAATGAAAAAAGTTCATTTACCATTTCAAGCCGGCCCAATCGAACCGCCCCTGATTATTTACGCAATATTATAATTATCTTAGTATTGTTGTATATAGGGGGAACGGTTCATTTTTTCAGGAAAAATTCCCAAAAAGATAGGAATTCGTCCCATACAAGAAGAAAATCGGAATGTATTTTCCTGGGACTGATTTTGTTTTCAAACGAAATTCACGGGTGAAACCCGCAAATGGATATCGAAATTACCTGGAGGAGAAAGATGGTTAACATATTTCGAATATATCGCTATCATCATAAAAACAAGATTGATTTGAAGCGCCGGCGGCCCATCTGCTGATACGATCATAGTATAAACGAATTTTTTCATTCCATTTTGTTAGAGCCATCTTTTTTTTCTGAAAAAAAACAGCATAATAACTGCCACCGCAATCATAACCAGCCAAACCGCAAAATATCCCCAGCGCCAATCAAGTTCCGGCATGTATTTAAAATTCATGCCGTAAACCCCGGCCACAAAAGTGATCGGAATAAATAGGGTCGCAATAATTGTCAACACCTTCATTACTTCATTCATTTTGTTGCTAATCGTGGAAAGATAAATATCAAGCAGGCCGGCGAGTATATCCCGAAAAGACTCAATCGTATCCATTACCTGTATAGTATGATCATAAATATCTCTTAAATACATGCCGGTTGACTCTTGAATAAATGGCGATGCTCCTTTTTCCAATCTGCTGAGAATTTCCCGCACCGGCCAAACCTGCCTGCGTAAATAGATCATCTCTCCTCTCATTTCATAAATGCTTTCCAAAGCCCGCGGAGTGGGATTTTCAAGGATTTCATCTTCCAGAAATTCTATTTTTTCTCCGAATATTTCGAGTATAAGGAAATAATGATCAACGACTGCGTCCATTAGGGTATATGCGAGATAGTCGCCTGACAATCTTCGGATCCGGCCTTTTCCGTTTCTAATTCTGTTTCTTACGCTCTCAAAAACATCCCCGGCCATCTCCTGAAAGGATATGAGGAAATCCGAACCGATGATCAGACTCACTTGCTCAGACCGAACCTCCTGTTCCTTCTCTTCGTATCGAAGCATTTTAAAAACAATATACGTATAATCATCGAAGTCATCACTTTTCGGTCGTTGTCCCGTGTTTAGAATATCTTCCAGCGTAAGAGGGTGAAGATTAAAATGTTTCCCGATTTTTCCAATCATCTCGACATCATGAAGCCCCTCGATGTTGATCCATTTGACGGGGGGTTTTCCATTGAAAGGAATCAATTCATCAATGTTTTTTATTTCTTTTTCCTGGAATTTTCCCTCATCATATTCGATAAGGGTGATCTTCACTTTCTCCGTCTTTTTTTCCCCGATATGGATGAGAGCCCCAGGAGGAAGCCCTGCTTTTTTCGATGCCCGTTTCATTGATCTCGGCATGATTGATCACCTGTTGTTGGTGTTCACTCGGTTTTCTGCGAGGAAAACGGAATGACTGGATCTCAAAAAAGAGGCGGTTCGAACTTGTTGCTGTGAGAAAGTATTTTCGACTTTCCACTTCAATATCAGGCAAATTATGAGAGCATTGCCCGCCAGCCCGGTTCCTCCATCATCGGCTGAAAAAACATGATATATGGGCCTCGAATCAGGTGCGCCATAACGCCTGTATCATGGATTTTTCTGATATTATGGTTGACCAGTACCTTGGCAAAACCCAGCTGTGCCATTTCTGCTGCATCCCATTCGCTGTGAATTAAATACTCCGGCGGATTGGGCTTGGCATCGGGAGTCGAGAATAAGGGTTTGGGGTTTTTGGGAGGATTTGCTCCCAGCGTCTCCAGCGCCTCACCCGTGGATTTCGGATCCATCATGAAGCTGCCCAACGCGCAGACACCAATTTGTCTGAGTATCATATATCCCAAAAAGCCGGTGGAATCGGAGATGGATTCCATGGTTTCAATGGCTCCCTGCTCGAAGCGTTTTTCTTTACCGGGCATGACCGTATGCTCGGCTATTGCCACACAACGCTGGGGCATAGCGAAGCGAATGAATTCTTTTTTTTGCTGAATATCCATGCCAAGATCGGTGATCTGTCCCATCGATCGAATCGGAGGCATTTTGGCTTTTATTATCCGGTAAACAGGTTCCCATGGCCCCTCAATGACCATGGACATGCAGGAGCCGCACAATTCAAAAACCCGGTCAAACTGTTTTTGATGGAAATCGTCGTGGTCCTGCCAGGTTTTCCACATGGTATACTGATAATTACGAATCGGATTCAGTTCCTTTTCCATATGCAGTTTCCCGCCGCCATAACGACCTGCCAAAGGAAGGATTCCGGTCTGAATGTTCGCCTGAAAACCTACGAAACCAGGATGCTCAGCGGTTGTAATACAAACCTTTGGTCCGACTTTATGCATCAGTTGGAAGCTTTCCTCGGTATTGGCAATTTTTGATGTATTCAGGGCAAGGTAAATCGGACTATCCGGTTCCGTATGCCCCATCGGTTTTTCGTTTGATGGTATTTTTTGATTTTTGGCCATGTTTTTCTCTCCTTTTTAATTTTGGCCGATTTATAGATGACAAAGTCTCTAAAAAGACAACGGTACTTCGTGAGAATGTTCAGGGTTTTTGAGAGTAAAAAAACAGATAAAAAAAAAGATAAAAATCGATACTGGAAATTATTCGTTCCGAATCAATGATGGCGCATGTCGAGAAAGAAGCAGGAATGTCGTTTCAACTAATAAAATATATTATTCTTACTGAATAATCAAATAGCTTTTGGTGCCGATCGGATCTTATGATAAAATTATAATAATGATTTTGTTTGATTTTGTTATTAATTTCCAATCGTTGAAAAAAAGTTGGATCAAATGATCGCAGGCTTTTAAATGAAAATAATGACGCGACGAATAAAAATTATTCTTTTCGCAATCGCAATCGCATCGCTAATGATAGGGCTTGTGCTTGCTGGATTTCTTTTTTATTTGCACACAAATCATGCCCAATCCATCATCCAAACGAAAATCAACGAAGCAATCCCCGGCACAATCTCATGGGATCGGTTTCGAATTTCATTGTTTACAGGGAGCTTGGATCTAATGAATTTTCAATTAAAGGCTTCGGACAACGATCGCCTCGCAGGTTTTGATCGCCTTTTTGTTAATATTTCCTGGGCTTCACTTGTACGAGGCGAACTTTCGGTTTCAGAATTGATCCTTGAAAAACCCTGGGTCACTTTATGTGCGGACAATCAAGGAAGGCTCAACCTGGCGAGTGCCTTTCCTGCCCCGGAATCGCAAAGCCCGGCATCAAAAAAAAAAAACAAGAAGATGGTGGCCGATTCACTTTACGCTCCAGTCGGCCCGGATTTCCAATGTATCGGTTGGTTATGAAACGGCAAATGAGAACCACCTTGCCGAGATTCAACACATCGACCTCGCCGTAGACGCGAATCTTTTGAAAAAAACCGGAAATTTCGAGCTTGAAATGACAGGGGGATGCTTGAACAGCCCGAAAATTAATGGAGAATTCGAACAATTCAAAATAGCGGGGACACTCAAGGAAAACCGCATCCACCTTCGGGTTTTTACAGCCGCCACTTCCGTCTCCGAGCTGACGGTATCCGGATATATTCATCATGTTTTTACACAGCCGCTGTTAGATCTTGAAATCGGTTTGAATGCCTCGCTACCAGAAATTCAGAAAGTTCTCTACCTGAAGACGCCGATGACCGGGCGGATTATCGCACAACTGAACATACAGGGAGAGCTGGAGAATCCCGATGCTGTTCTGCGACTCGATTATGGAGGTGGTGAAATTTTAAAGAACCGCATCGATAATATCCATCTCGACCTTAAGCTCAAAGATCGGTTGATGAATCTTAACACCTTGCACATAGCCGCCGCTTCCGGAAATTTGAGGCTACAGGGATCGATCAATCTTCAAAAAGCTTTTGCTGTCGGCTTATTGGCGCCTAAAAGAGATTTAGAAGCTATATCCTATAAATTCAATCTGATTCAAGAAGGGATTCGGTTGGAGCAACTGATTTCCGATGCCGTCAATTTAAAGGGCACGCTATCCTCCGATATTGATTTTTATGGAAAAGGAATTACCGCTCAAAGGTTGCAAGCAAAGCTCTCGCTGAATGTTTTTGCGTCACAGATGGTCACCGATCAAATCGCAAGGCCTGTTGACTTGCATTTGAATGCCGGAGTTAATTTTAGTGAGGGGATTTTATCTGTTGAAAATTTTGCCGTTGTTGCCGACGATCTAAAAATTCAATCTAGTGGCGATTTTGATTTATTGTCCGAGGAATTTCGCGCAGAGCTTTCGCTGGATGCGGCTCGTCTTGACCAAACCATGTCGTTGCTCGGGATTAAGGATGTTCAGGGAGATTTAAAACTTAAAACCGATGTAAGCGGTTCCTTAAAACGGCCGATCTTTG
The DNA here is from genome assembly GCA_018432925.1 of Desulfobacterales bacterium. Classification (GTDB taxonomy): domain Bacteria; phylum Desulfobacterota; class Desulfobacteria; order Desulfobacterales; family JAHDSC01; genus JAHDSC01. Next base: position 12,113 of record JAHDSC010000101.1, read on the forward strand.
ATTTTGTCCTCCAGGGAAATAAGCTTCGTTTTCAAGAATTAACCATCGGAAATATCCGGGTAAATGCCGACTTAAATCCATCGGGCATCTTGAACGTTTCCCAACTTTCACTTGACAATCAGGATTCCTCCATAAAAGGCGGAGGGACGGTCCGGCTCTTTAGAGATTCATTTGATTTTGATCCGACATTTCCCATGAACTTTTATGCTGATTTCCGAAACATTGACTTCAAAAATTTTCTGAATCAATCGCGTGCAAGTGGAACCATTGATGGGAAGATGACCCTTTCCGGTGATTCCAAATCATTACAGGCAAAGTTGTCTTTACAGGGGAAAAACGTCGCTGCTGAGGATATCCGGTTCGGCGATTTCATTACGAATGCTCGATTTTCAAAAGGCAATCTTTATCTTGATCAGATGGAAGTAACAAATCGAAAATCAGTTCTCCGTATCTCCGGAATTTTCGGTTTGCTGGACCCAATGACAATGAATCCGCTCGAGGACCCTTCTTTTGAGTTTGAACTTGAGGGGGACACCATTTTTATCGAAGATTTTGTCGATACTCTCAAAGGAAAACTCGCTCTGAACGCCCATCTTGAAGGAAGTGTAGCACAACCGAGGGGAACGATCCGACTGATTGGGACTAACCTTGATCTCGACGCACAGAAACTTGAAAAAGTTGATCTGTTGTCAAAGCTTGATGGAAAAAGAATCTGGATTGATCCAATTAAAATAACAGTTGCAAAGGATGAATCGATTGAAGGCAGGGGATGGTTTTCCTATGAAAAAGCGTATCAATTTGGCCTGGTTTCAAAAGGAATTTCTTTCACTAATATTGATAAAATCCTTGATCAGAAAGCGGTAAGCGGAAAAATTGCTTTCGATATTTCAGGAATTGGTACATTTGAGGATCCTGGAATCAAGGGGGAAATCGCCCTTAAAAACCTTTTTATTCAGGGTAAACCGGCAAATGATGTGAATCTACATCTGGATGTCCATGACCAACTGGCCAGTGTTTCGGCAAACTCCAATTTCGACTTTAACGCATCTTTCCATTTAAAGAAAAAAGATTTTTGGTTATCCGTTCTGTTTGATGAAACCGATTTATCGCCTTATTTAAAAATCACAGGCAGGGACGATTTTAGCGGATCCCTCACCGGAAAGATGGAGGCCAAAGGCAATACCGAAGCAGTCGAGCGGATTGAGGGATTTGTCGATTTCTCCCAATTGGATCTTTTTTTTGATCAAAAACAAATACTTCATTCACGTAATTTTAAAATATTTTTCAGAAACGAAGAGATCTTTATTCCGGGAATACGACTCGATTTGCTGACGGAAGGATATATTGAAATCAGCGGCAGTGGTGAACTTTCGGGCCCTCTTGGCTTTACATTGAACGGAAACCTTCCGCTGCAAGGAATTAGTTTTTTCGTCAAAGACCCCACCGATTTTGTCGGCAACATTTCTTTTTCCGCCAATTTGAATGGGACTCTCCCTCATCCGGATATCCAGGCCGATGTATTCCTTGAAAAAATTGGGTTAACCGTTCCTGCCCTTTCACAAAAGCTTCATGATACAAGCGGCAGGATTCGGATTACCCCGCAAACAATAACGATTGACGAGATAAAAGGGCAATTGGATACGGGTCGATTCGACCTGGCAGGAACGATCGATCTTGAAGCGTTTGAGCCTGTCAGGATGCTTTTATCGATAAATGCAAACGCGCTTCCCATACAAATTCCAGAAACCATGAATATGCTTCTGAATGCTCGTCTGAGGGTTGAAGGCACATCGGATGAATCGACGATTCGCGGCGAGACGATCATTCTTGAAGGAACCTATTACAAAGATGTTAACCTAAGCCTTTTGCAAGCCGTTGGGCAAAAAAAACGGGAAGCGGTTTTACCGCCTTCGGAGATAGATCTGCCATTTTTTAAAAATATGAACTTGGATATTTCCATAAGCCGAAGGTATCCTTTTATCATAGATAATAATCTCGCTCAGCTGGAAATAACCCCTGATCTTCACGTCAAGGGAAATCTGCAGAACCCGATTGTTTCCGGCCGTCTGAATATCGAATCCGGAACGATCGAATATCAGAAAAAAACTTTCATTGTCAAAAAAGGCATCATTGATTTTATAAATCCCTATAAAACCGAGCCGCTTCTTGATATACAAAGTGAAGTGAATGTAAGGAACTGGATTATATTTCTGGAAATATCAGGTACGATCGATCAGCTCGTATTTACGCTCCGTTCCGATCCTCCCGAAACGAATGGAGATATTCTATCGATTCTGGCACTTGGAAGAACGAGTCGGGAAATGATTGAAGGCGCGGGGGGAAAAACCCAGTCTACAGAGCAGATGCTGGCTGAAATTATTGCCTCCACTTTTGAAAAGGATATCAAAAAATTTACCGGAATTGATACTTTGGAAGTGGAAAGCGGGGCAAACGGGGATGACCCCGAGCGCATAAAAGTTACCGTTGGTAAGGAGTTGTCCAAACGGATGGCTGTTAAATACTCGACGGAATCCAAGCAAGGGGAGTTCAGTCAGAGAGCGATCGCGGAATATAAATTCCATGAAAATGTGCTGCTGAGTGGGTTTCAGGACAGCGATGGAACATTCGGCGGGGCGTTGAAGTACCGGCTTGAATTTCGTTGATTTTTTATCGGGATTCAAATCGTTTTTTCAGGAACCCTTCATGAGCCGCAACGGCAGGCGCCAACTCCCGGCTTGTCGCGGAAGACCTCCATTATGAGAACTTTTTCGGATTTTTAAAAGATTTCAGCCGGGCTCTTGCAAGAAAATACGACAAAACGTGATACCGACAAAACCGATTATTTGGATTTGGTTATCCATCGCACTTCTGCTGCAAAGTACTGCAGTCAACGCCGAATTTCAAGGCGACGATCCTTCTGTTGTTTCTCCCACAGTTTCAAAAATAGTGATCGACATTCAAACCATCCGGGGTCCGGAAATTGATTGGTACGAACTGGCCGAGGATCTGATTTTTCTTAAAGAAGGGGACACTTTTTCTTCCACCTTGTTGGAAGAATCGCTATCCGCGTTAAAACAATCCGGATGGTTCCAGGAAATCAACGTGGATTCCAAAACGGAGAATCAACAGATCGCCCTTTTTTTTCATTTAAAACCGTTTCAACTGATCAAGGATATAAAGATCACGGGGGAATCCCCGCTTTTTGAGCGTGATATTCTTAATGTAATGACGATTTACACCGGTGATGCGTTTATATGGGAGGAGCTTTCCAAACAATCCGCATTGATTGCGGAAATTTACCGGAGAGAAGGCTTCTTTGCTCCGAAGATTGAAGTAACGGCTCAAGAGGATTCCGATGACGGAAGTTTTGTCATTTACGTAAAAATCAACAAAGGTCCCTACCTGATGCTGGATCTGCTTGAAATCGGCGGAAACCGGGTATTTTCCGAGCCCCGGATCAAATCCAGGATGAAAATCTGGCGCTCATCGGTGCTTCCCGGAAGTTCGGGAAGGTTTGTTGAAAAAGACCTTCAAAAGGATAGCGAGAATTTAATACTTCGATACAGACAAAAAGGGTATGTGGATGCTGGTGTTGAAACTGCGGTTAAAAAAGATTGGAAGTCGAACCGGGTTTCGGTTTTTATAAAAATTGATGAAGGTCCTCAATATGAGGTTCAATTTTCCGGCAATGAAAAGTTTCTGGATAGAACATTAAAAAAAGATTTGGTGATTTTCACCGAGGGCAACCAGATGGGTCGCGGAGTCAGGTCCAGCATCCGAAAAATCAAAGAGCGATATACAACGGCCGGATATTCAGAGATCCGTGTAACTGCCGAAGAAATGAAAGGATCTGAAGATGAACAAAAAACCCGGATCATCCGTTTCATTATTGATGAAGGCCCCCGCTCCATTGTTGAATCCATCCGGATCTCCGGGAACCGATTCTTCAGTGACGAAAAAATAAAAAATGAGATGCTTACCAAAGCGCCTGGATTTCGTGAAAAAGGTGTTTTTGTTCATAAAGACCTGGAAACCGATCTCATGGCGATCGAATCGCTTTACCTCATGTACGGTTTCATGGATACGGAAGTAAAGAAAAAGCTCCGATGGAGCCGGGATAAATCCAGAGTCGGTATTACCATAGATATCGAGGAGAAGTCGCAAACAATCGTTTCTTCGGCAATGATCACAGGCATAACCGCTGTTGAAAAGGAGGAAGCGCTTCAATCAATCCTGATGAAAACCGGAGAGCCCTTTCAAAAATACCTGATTCAAAGTGATGAAAATGCTCTGTCTGCCTTAGTTTCAGAAAAAGGGTATCCGCACGTAAAGGTAAAAGGCCATGTTGACATCAGCGAGAATCGGACCAGAGCGAATGTGGTATATCATGTTGATGAAGGACCTTTCGTGCGACTGGGGCGGATTTACTTCAAAGGCAATTTTAGAACCAAAGATAAAATTCTGAAAAAGGAACTCGGAATGAAACCGGGTGATACTTTTTCTTTGGAAAAGATGCTGAAGGGGCAACGAGGCATTCGAAATCTTGAAATATTCGACTCTGTCCGGTTCAAGACAATCGGGCTCCAGGAAAAACAGGAAAAGGCTCATCTTTTAATCGAAGTCGAAGAAAAAAAGCCTTACTTTTTTGAACTTGAGGGTGGATATGAAACGAAGACCGGTTTTTTTGCAAATACCAAAACCGGCGATCATAATCTGTTTGGAGCGAACAAGATCGGCCGCATCGGAGGGGGTGTCAGTCAGATCGGCCATCGGGTTGATATGGAAATCATCGAAAAAAGGCTTTTCGGTTATCCAATTACATCAAATATGGCGCTTTATGCAGAACGAAGAGAAGAATTTAATCAGGAATTTGGAACGAAAACAATCGGTGCGGCTGTCGGATTCAGCGGAAAACCATTTCAAAATATCACTGCCGGATTGAACTTCGGGTTTGAACGCAGAGATCAGTTTAGAACCGATATCGGAGAAGAAGAAAACAGCCAATCCATAAGGGAGGCGCTCGAGCCGAGAACGGTTTTTACAGTTACTCCTTCGATTATCTATGACACACGGGATTCTTTTATTCGTCCTCGAAAGGGAATTTTTTCATCGCTGACAGTCGCCCTTTCCAAAGGCATGGAAGACTCTTCGGATGATTTTGTAAAATACCGCTATGACATGAGCTTTTATTGGACGCCGGTCCACCGCTTGACCCTTGCCTGGCTCGGCCGGATCGGTTATATCGATCCCTATGGCTCGGAGGATAAGGTTCCGGACGATCAGCTCTTTTTTTTGGGAGGCATCTCGGATGTGAGAGGATTTGACGAGAACCTGCTTGCCTTTGATGCCAGGGGGAAACCCGTCGGTGGTCGTAGTGCCATCTCGGGAAGCATGGAGACAAGGATTGACGTAGGATATAATTTTGAAGTGACTCTCTTTTTTGATATCGGAAGGGTGAGCAATACATATTACGAAATTGTTTCCGATGGATTCCGTCCTTCCGCCGGTTTAGGTCTAAGGTATATCACTCCGATCGGGCCCGTCGGTTTTTTATATGGGATAAATCTTGATAGAGAAAAAGGCGAAGAAAGTGGAATATTTCATTTTTCATTCGGTTATACATTTTAGATCCGGATGGGAAATAAACCTCTGATGGGTTTTCATTTTCTCGAAAACTACCGAAGTGACCGATGGGATCCGGTTTCTCCGGAGGGGAACCGCACCAATCGGGCGGAACGCTCACTTCCTTCGGTCACTAACACGATCCGCCCGATCACCAGCTGTTGAGCTTCTGCTTTCCACGCCCTTTCAGGCTTCGCTCACGCTCCTCCTATCAAGGGCGTTCGAATCGCCAACGGGTTGAGAAGTTCCTTGAATAAGCGCTAAATTCTTGAAATCTTTGGCTTGAAACAAATTCAAAGGTTTGTTAAGGTTTCTGGACATATTTTTCGAATCTTATGTTTGGATGATAGAGGAATCCTTGAAAAATGCTCAATTTCGTTTGTTTCAAGGAAAACAGGTTTTATACCGAATGAAAACATGCGTATTTCGAAGATTACAATTGAAATCATCCGAAATCCGAAGTGGTGAGATACAGACGTTTATACTTCAGCCTCTTAGAGAAAGGACAGACAAGTCATGATATATCATGACCGATCGAAATGTGGATTTTTGAATTTGAAAGATGTGGGTCGCCAGGTGCACATGGCGGGTTGGGTGGATGCACGAAGAGATCATGGAGAAGTGCTCTTCATCCATCTGCGAGATCGAAGTGGGATTGTCCAGGTAGTTTTCAGTCCGGAATTTGCACCTTCCAATGTCTGTCAGTTGGCTGTCTCTCTGCGAAATGAATTTTGTGTTCGCCTGACCGGTCGTGTGATGAAACGTGAAGAGGGAACCGAAAATCCTAGCCTTAAGACCGGTGCCATTGAAATCATGGCGCAGAATTTGGAAATCTTAAGCCGGAGTAAAAAGCTTCCGTTTCCCATTTCAGAAAAGGCGATGGTTGCGGGTGCCGGTATCGGCGGGATTGAATCGGTGGCGGAAGATCTCAGGCTTCAATACCGTTACCTGGACCTTCGTCGCCCAACCATGCAGGACCGTTTGATCCGACGTCATCGGATCAACAAATGCGTCCGCGATTATCTTGATGAACGAGGATTTATCGAGATTGAAACTCCTATCCTGACAAAAAGTACGCCGGAAGGAGCCAGAGATTACCTTGTTCCCAGTCGACTCCATCCGGGCCGTTTTTACGCCCTTCCTCAGTCTCCGCAACTTTTTAAACAGTTGCTGATGGTAAGCGGATTTGAACGGTACTACCAGATTGCGAGATGCTTTCGGGATGAAGATCTGCGTCCGAACCGTCAACCCGAATTCACCCAACTGGACCTGGAAGCATCTTTTATCGAAGAGGAGTTCATCTATGAAATGATCGAAAATTTGCTGGTTCAGATGTTCGAGATCGGTGGTATTAAACTGGATCGACCGTTTCCTCGGATGACCTACCAAGAGGCGATGGACAGCATGGGGTCAGACAGACCGGATATTCGTTTCGGCCTCCGTTTTACAGATGCGACGGATATTTTTAAGTATACGTCATATGGGATCTTCAAACAGATTTTGCAGAGAGGCGGATGCATCAAGGGTATTAACGCAAAAGGTCAGTCGGAAAAACTGAGTAAGAACATTCTTCAAAATGAATACGCCAAACAGATTGTCCCTGGTTTTGGAGCCAAAGGAATGACATGGATGCGAATGATCGAAGGCCGGCTGGAATCAAACATTGTGCAATTTTTCAGCAGGGAAGAGCAACAGGCGATTATCGGTTGCTTCGATGCAGAAAACGGGGATGTAATTATGATGATCGCTGATCCGTCATACGAGATGGTCGTCTCGGCGCTGGGGCAGCTTCGGTTGCACGTGGCGAATCAATTGAATTTGATCCCGAAAAACGCATTCTGTCCGGTTTGGGTCACCGATTTTCCGCTTTTCAAAATGACGGAAGAAGGGATTTCATCAAACCATCATCCATTGACCGCACCCGCACAGATGGAATTTGATCCGACGGATGAGCAGCAGTTGCTTTCGCTGAAATCCCGGGCGTTTGATATTGTGATAAACGGAGAGGAACTTGGTGGCGGAAGTATTCGTATCCATGATAGTAAAATGCAGGAAAGGATTTTTATGATACTCGGCTTGTCCGAAAATGAGATTGAGGAAAAATTTGGTTTTTTCCTGCGGGCGCTCGAATACGGCGCCCCGCCGCATGGTGGGATTGCACTTGGGATGGACCGGACGGCGGCTATGATTCTGGGTAGCGAATCGATTCGAGAGGTCACAGCGTTTCCTAAAAATCGAAGTGCCTATTGCCCTTTGACTCAAGCGCCGTCTTCTGTTTCAGCCAAGCAGTTAATCGAACTGGAGCTGACGGATTTAAGAAGAGGCGTGAAAAAATTTCGAAAAAGCAATCTGGATATTCGCTGTGCCTAAGCTGTGAAGCATAAAAGCCTGCCTGTCATAGCAAATGCATGATAGAGGCAGGCTTTTATCGTTTCGCAAAAAATCAACCGATACACCGATTGACAAAATCCCAGTTTATGAGATGATCAACAAAAGCGCTCACGTAATCAGGTCTTTTATTTTGATAGTCCAGATAGTAGGCATGCTCCCAAACATCCACAGTTAAAAGTGGTTTTAAACCATGGACAAAAGGAGTATCCGCGTTTGAAGTCTTGATGACCTCCAAATTGCCGTTTTTTAAAATCAACCATGCCCACCCGCTTCCAAATTGGCCGATGGCTGCAGTTTTGAACTCCTCTACAAATTTATCATAGCTTCCGAAATCCGCATCGATTTTCTCCTTGATCATACCCCTCGGAGAACCGCCTCCATTTGGTTTCATGCACTGCCAGTAAAAAGAATGGTTCCAAACCTGAGCGGCGTTATTAAAAATGCCGATTCTGGAGGCATCACCTGACGTTTCTTTGATAATGGTTTCTAAACTCTTTTTTTCTAAATCCGTTCCTCCGATAAGCCGGTTGGTGTTTGCGATATATCCGCTATGATGTTTTCCATGATGAAATTCCAAGGTTCTTGAGCTGATATACGGTTCCAAAGCAGTTTTTGGATACGGCAAATCAAGCAATGATAGAGCCATAATTTCTCCTTTCATTTTTTAAACCGAAGTTCATTTGAAATTATCTAAATGTCTTCGGTAGGTATGAAATGCAAATATTCGCAGAAAAGGAAAAAAACATAGGAAGGATTAACCAGATTCGTTGTACACAAGTTGAATTTGAATAAAATGATCCACAATCCGAAATATCCATCGAAAGAGCAACAACCATTACGGCATGATTTTTACCACGGTACCATCCGGCACAGTCTGCCAGATCTCTTCGATTTCTTCGTTTGTCACCGCGATACATCCCTCCGTCCAATCATAGAGGCGATGAAACTTTCCGACTCTGCCGAACCCGTTGCGTATCCCATGGATCATAATTCCACCTCCTGGATCCACACCGAGGGCTCTTGCCCGCTTCATATCCAGGCTGTTTGGATACGATATATGTAAAGCTCGATGAAAACGGCTGTCTGAAACTCGATAATCGATTTTATAAGTTCCCTCCGGAGTCCTGCCGTCTCCGTCTTTGATTTTCGGGCCTCTTGGACACCGGCCGAGCGCAATATCGTAAATTTTAACGATATGGTCTTCAGAAATCAAAACCAGACACCGTTTTTTTTTCAACACCACCACTTTGTCCACTTTTACGTTTTCAGAAAGAGTGGTTGCGCGGCAGTTTGAAAAATAGTTAATGATCGGAACGTTTAATAAAAGAATTGCGGCCAGTATGTGGAAAGTGTTTTTTGCCATTTACTCTTTATTCGAACAATGAAGAAACGGATTTATTCCTGGTGCAAGGATATCGCTGAAAGTCTGCCGTTTCAAACATGAGAAAGCTATCATTACACATTCAAACATAGAGACAGCAAAAGGATTTTTTAGGATTAGATAGACAATTTGATACAAAATCTTCAACCCGATGTAAAGGATTAATTTTTTTTCCAGAAAGCCGCCGGAAACAGGCATGTTTTTCTGATCCTCCGTCTTTTCACCTCACCATCGACTTATTTTTATCGAAAACCGATCCATGAAATTCAATTGATCGACTTGGTCAATATGCTATTCATCAGGCCCAATCTTTTCTTTATGACAGGAGGATACCTTCTCCATAGTAAATGCAGGCAAATGCGTTCCTACGGTAAACCTTGGCGAACCTTTTCAACGGAGCTGCCTCAACAAAAATTTTGACGAAAAAAGTTGCCTCTGATATAAATTTATATTTTCGCTTTTATTATGCTGCGGAAAAATTTGAGTTTTTTCATCTTCGCCTATATTCCCTTGCGAAAGGCCAATGGTTTGCCTTAAGAAGAGCAGAGATTTATATGCATATCAGATTTATTGTCGCGCTTATTTTCATATTTCGTGTTTCTGCAATTCAAGCATCCCCACCGGTTGCTGATATCGGCGATTCTCTTCGCTCGATTTTGGCTCAAGCGAAGAAGGATCGTAGCATGTGTATCGGGTGTGAGGGGATTCATGCCGGATCCGACCTGATAGATTTTTATCAAAAACGATTCTTTGAACCGTTTTGGGTCGATCCTGATGGCCTCAACAGGATCGGCAAAGCGTTTGCCAACGCTCTGGCCAGTATCAAATCTCACGGACTTTGTCCGGAAGATTACCATTACTCCTGTATCAATCAATGGATTGACCACATTCGGAGTGTTTCCCAGAAGGGGGTACCGGCAGAACCAAGCCAGCTGGCGGCTATCGATATTGTCATGACGGACGCATTCATGATTTTCGGTTCCCATCTTGCGGGGGGAAAGGTGGATCCGGAGCGCCTATATCCGCATTGGCTGTCGGAAAAACGCAAATCGGATGTTTTCTCCGTTTTAACCCATTTGCCGGACGGAGGCACACTCGACATGGCACTCAAACAACTGGCGCCGTCTTATGATGATTATTGGCGCTTGGTAAATGCCGCCCAACGACTGAAATTAATTGTACAGAACGGCGGATGGCCTATGTTGACCGTTTCGAAGAGACTGCGAAAAGGTGATAGAGAGCCGAATATTTTCCTGCTTCGAGAACGTCTGAGAAATAGCGGAGATTTAATAACCGGAAAAACCGCGGATGAAGTAAGCTTTGATGAAGATGTGGAATTAGGCGTCAAAAATTTCCAGGCCCGCCACGGTTTGGAGATTGACGGGATTGTCGGCCGCGAAACGAGAGAGGCACTCAATGTATCCGCCATGAAAAGATTACAACAGGTTCTATTAAACCTGGAGCGATGGAGATGGCTTCCTCACAATTTGGGGAATCGTTACATACTCGTGAATCCCCCCGCTTTCACGCTTGAAGCATACAACGATGAGCAGAAGCAATTAACCATGAAAGTTATTGTGGGTGAAGCCTATAAAAAGACCCCGGTTTTCAGCGAAAAAATCAGTTATCTGGAAATCAATCCTTACTGGAATGTACCGAGCAGTATAACCCTCTTCGAAATATTGCCTCAAATTAAAAAAGACCCGAATTATCTGACAAAAAATCATTATCGGTTGGTTTCAGGGCAGGAAGAGTCAAGTGCAATCTTAGATCCCATCTTGATTGACTGGGACAGCATCGGTATCGAAAATTTTCCGGGCCATCTCCGGCAGATACCCGGTCCGTGGAACAGCTTGGGACGCATTAAATTCATGTTCCCAAATCGTTTTAACGTATATCTACACGACACACCCTATCGGGATTTGTTCAATAAGAACAATCGGGCGCTTAGTCACGGGTGTATTCGGGTCGGAAACCCTATGGAACTCGCCCTGTTTGTCCTGCAGAATGATGCCTCTTGGACACGGGAACGCATTCAAGCTCTAATAGACATTGGCCAACGACATATTGTTGGCATTAAAGACCCCTGCATGGTTCATCTGCTGTATTGGACATGCTGGGTTGGTGAGGACGGAAGAATTAATTTTCGAAAAGATATCTATCACCGCGATCAAGTGTTATGGGATGCGTTGAACAAGGTTCCCGAAGACAGGAAACAATTACGGAATGTGGTTTCATCTGAAAATCGCTGTGATTTTCAAGCGGCATCTACCAATAGCGTACCGGTCCGACATCAAGATGAATAAACTGATCATAGGTTCCAACCCCTCCCATATTTAAACACTTTGCCGCATCTCGAACAGCCGGCAATTCGACTCCCTCTAATTGAATGTCCGCAGCCATCCCTCTGAGGTGGTAACTTTTTCTCGCCACCTGGCGGCTTCTATTCCGTAACAACCGGTTGTATTCCGGCGATCGATACCCTGAAACCAGTTGGAAGGGCCGCTCATTAGCACCAAGATGAGATCGAACCATATCTAAAAGCAGAAAGAGCTCCGGCTGAATATGATGGACTTTCCCGGTATAGTGGCATCTGAAGAGATGGTTGAGCTGATTTAAGGCCGATGGATCGAATCTTTTGTTCTTCTTTAGATAGCATACCGTTAATGATTCATCGGTATGCATGTTATGAACCGAAAGCCGCCCGGAATACCGGGATTTCAACGGATATGCCGTTGCCAGCGGATACCATAGAGGAGTAAGGGAAGAAGCAATCCCTCCGGCAAGGATTATTTTTAACGCTTCTCTACGGTTCATTGTTTTTCTCCTTAAAAACAGTTTTGGCATCCAAAAGACTTTTGATGTTTTGTTTCCCTTGGAAGTCGCCACGGAACCGAGTTTCTGTTTCCGTTATCGTTGTTTTAAAAATTCCCGAATAAAAATATGGCCTGAAGATAGCACTCAATGTAAAATATGCATACTTTTGAAAAGCCGTTATTTTTTCATCCCACTAAAATTTTCCAGATAAAATCGCCGTTCCCGGCAAACAATTCAGACCCGAAAGGAATCATCTGTAAGATATTGTAAATGTATTCCTTCGGTTGTACTTCTCCCGCCGCCTTGGCCGTAAACCCGATGGAAGATTTTAAAACCATTTTTAATAATAACTGCTTCCGTCCCAGCAGTGGGTGCAGAGTTTTTCCTTTGGAAGTCCGATTGCTGCGACCAGATCTTCTATTTTCTGGTATCTCAGCGTGCTAAAGCCGAGTTTTTGCCTTATTTTTTCAACCATCGCGCGGTTTTTTGCCGAATCTCCATTCGCATATTCATCCAGGAATTTATCATTTCTGCCCTCTATCTCTTTTATGGCTCTTCTGGCCGCCAGTTCGGAAGTCGATCGCGATGCGGAAAAATGCAGGAATTTGCATGGATAAATCAGGGCGGGACATGCGACACGCATATGAACCTCTTTTGCTCCATCCTCGTATAGGATTTGAACATTATCCTGCAACTGGGTTCCTCTGACGATGGAATCATCACAAAAAAGGATTTTTTTGTCTTCTATCAGCGCCCGGATGGGAATCAGTTTCATCCTTGCAACAAGATTTCTTATATTTTGTCGGTGGGGCATAAAACTTCTCGGCCAGGTGGGGGTATATTTTATAAAGGGCCTTTTATATGGGATGTTTTTCTCATTGGCATAACCTATGGCATGACCGGTTCCTGAATCTGGAATTCCCGCAACGATATCGATTTTTAGATCGTCTTTTTTTGCAAGCGCCGCGCCGCATCGGTAACGCACGAATTCGACATTGATGCCTTCGTAATCGGAGGCGGGAAAACCGTAGTAAACCCATAGGAAGGCGCAGATCTGCATTTTTGTCCCTGGCTGCCTTCGCTGTTCGTAGCCGTCCGGGGTCAGAAAAACTATTTCACCGGCTCCCAGATATTTTTCTATTTGAAAACCCAGGTTGGGGAAGGCGCATGTTTCAGAGGATGCTGCATAGGCGCCACCTTTTTTTCCGATAGCAATCGGCGTTCTCCCCAATCTGTCTCTTGCCGCGTAAATTCCGCTTTGTGTCAGGATCAGAATGGAACAAGATCCGTGGATGGCTTCCTGGGCTTTCGCTATTCCACACTCGAACGAATCTTCTCCGGCGATCAGCATTGCAACAAGTTCTGTCGGGTTTGTGACTCCTCCACTCATCTCGGAAAAATGTTTTTTTTCTCGAGATGCTTTTTGGGCGAGATCCTCTATGTTGTTAATTCTGCCAACCGTAACGATCGCAAAAGTTCCAAGGTGGGAACCGATGATCAAAGGTTGAGCGTCATAATCGCTGATAACCCCGATGCCTTTATCGCCGTGTAACTTAGGCAGGTCCGACTCGAATTTGGATCTGAAATAATCGTTTTCTATATTATGAATGGATCGCGTGTATCCCTGATGATTTCTGACAGCAAGTCCACCTCGTTTCGTGCCGAGGTGAGAATGATAATCTGTTCCGTAAAACAGATCCTCAACGCAATCTTTTTTTGAAACGACTCCGAACAATCCTCCCATAAAAATCCCCTAAAACTGTTATTAGATTTTGGCTTATAATTATTTTTGAATTTCAAATCAACCATTTTATCGGATTTATAGAAAACCGTCTTAAAGAGAGAAAATACTTTTCACGTTCTGGTGGAACCGATTTCTCGCGCATGTGTTGTCCTATGCATTGCAATGTTTCTCCGTTTATCATCAAATACGTAGTGCCAGGCACAATCCGTCCTTTTCGGGAGAATGAAGGGGAAGAAAAGTCAGCAAGTGAACCGATTTCCAGTCGGGATGATTGAAAATTGCCTGGTTGAAACCATCTGACTCCACGAATCCGACATTATCGATTACCAGAAGTCCTCCCTTTCTGAGAAGTCTACGACATTGCCTCAAGACAGATGCGTAGTCTGCTTTGTCAATGTCCATGAAGATTAAATCGAAAGGTCCTTTCATTTTCATCAACTCATCCCGGGCATCACCCAAGCGTATTTCTATTCGGTCGTTGAGTCCGGCTTTTCGAAAATTTATTTGAGCCCTCTCCGTCAATTTTGGATTCTTTTCTATGCTAACAACCCGTGCCTTCGAAGACGAGCAGGCGCTGGCAAGATAAATGGTTGAATATCCTGTCGCAGTTCCCAATTCAAGGATTTTATCTGCACGCATTGCCCTGACCAGCAGGAACAGCAACTCACCAGCGACCGGACCAACAATTGGTATAGCCTCAAGCCGGGCTTCCGCTTCCAGTTCCAGCAATAAATCGTTTCTTTCGGGAATAAATTGTCTGAAATACGTCTCTGGATTCTCAATCATTCTTGACATGGAGTGCCCCCGATATTTCAAATGAACGACATCGACAAGGATTTCGTGGTTTTTACCTTAAATAAATTAAAGCCCTATGGGCCGCCGAAATCACTGAAATGAACAGCCGTAAAAGATTTATACCAAAACGGATCGGAAAGAGTTCACCGCGATTTATAAAACAAAAGAAGTTGCTTATAAAGCAATTTGAAAGACCCACCTGACTTATAATCTATAAAATATCCTTGACATATAGGGTTCAATCGTATAATTAATGGTAAAAATAATCAAACGAAGGAAAATATAACGTGACGAAGTACTTTTCAGGCAGCAACTATTGGTATTTTTATTCCAGAAGTCTGCCTGGGGTGCGCTGTTAAACTAATTTCATAGAAAGCGCAAAAAGCCGTGGGCAGATTGAAAAGCCCACGGCTTTTTTTGTTTTTAAGGCCGTGGAGAAAAAACTGCACGGCTTTTTGGCAAAAGGAGGATGAAATGCCCATAGGCAAACAGATTCGAATGGAACGAATTATCAATCGGAATACAGGAAAAACCATTGTTGTTCCAATGGATCATGGTATTTCGATGGGTCCGATTGATGGCCTGAGGGATATGAAGCAGGCCATTCAAAATGTGGCCGAAGGCGGTGCCAATGCAATCGTTGAACATAAAGGACTTGTGGCCGAGGGCCATCGAGGATGAGGGATGGATATCGGTCTGATTATCAAGCTATCCGCTTCGACGAGTCTTTCACTTTATCCCAACGCCAAGACGCTGGTCTGTTCGGTTGAAGAAGCGATCAAACTCGGAGCAGACGCCGTCTCCATTCATGTAAATCTTGGAAACGGCGGAGAAAAAGAAATGCTGAAAGATTTTGGCAAGGTCAGCTATGATGCCCGGACATGGGGTATGCCGCTTCTTGCCATGATGTATCCAAGGGGGGAGAAAATAACCGACGAATTCGATGTGAATGTTGTCAAGCATGCAGCCCGGGTTGGATATGAAATGGGGGCGGATATCGTCAAGGTGTCTTACACCGGTTCTGTTGAAACGTTTAAAGAGGTGATATCCGGATGCCCCATTCCTGTGATTATTGCCGGTGGCGCCAAGATGGATTCAGACAGGGAAATACTTGAAATGGTGAAGGGTTCGATCGATGCCGGAGGTTCGGGTGTTTCCATCGGCCGAAACGTATTTCAACATTACGATCCGAAAAGTATGGTTCAAGCCATCTCCTGCATTGTCAATGACGGATTCAGTGTGAATGAAGCATTGAAGATTCTGCCGGCCAGCAGCCGACAGGAAATCGCTTATTCAAAAGTTGTCTGAGCCTGGACCAAGCCCATCCTGCCAAGCGGTGATGGTTTTTCTCGAGCGCTCCTTTCGCCCTTCAGTCGGCGATCATGCAGACAGGCAACCCCAAAAAACAGACTCGCCGGGCATGTTCGGCTGAAAATATTGAAGCGTTTTAACTTCTACCGGAGCATAAACAATGCGAAAAATTTGGGTACGGGTTGACCCGTGGAACAAACAACTGGTAACCACTGCAATCGAAGGCGGTGCCGATGGTATTATGGTACCGAAGGGATTTTCTGAAAAAGTTAAAGAATTGGGAAAGATACAAACGATTTCAGAGGACGGCGATCTCGTAATCGGAAAAGATGTAGACTTTTTCACAATAAAAAGCAAAGAGGACGAAGAAGAAATTGCCAAGCGTACCAAAAAACAACAGCTTATTCTTCAATGCAGCGACTGGACAATCATTCCGCTTGAGAATCTGATTGCAAAAGGCGCTCCTGTTATTGCGCAAGTCAGGAACCTTGAGGAAGCGAAAACCGCGTTCGGAATTCTGGAAAAAGGGGTGGATCATATTCTTCTGCATACGCCGGATCCGATAGAGTTGAAAAAGGTACTTTCCTTGATTGTCTCCGTCGAAGGAAACATAAGGCTGGAAGCTGCTGAAACACTCAAAGTCGTCCCGGTTGGAATGGGGGACAGGGTTTGTGTGGATACCTGCACGGCCATGACGATGGGTCAGGGAATGCTTGTAGGAAACAGCAGCAGCGCCATGTTCCTGGTCCATTCGGAAAGCATAGCCAATCCTTATGTTGCTCCCAGGCCGTTTAGGGTAAATGCGGGTGCCGTTCACGCCTACACCAGGACTCCCGGCGGCAAGACACGTTATCTTTCGGAACTATCGGCCGGTGATCCGATTTTAATTGTCGACTTCAAAGGAACGACAACCATTGGAACGGTGGGACGCATCAAGATCGAAAAACGTCCATTGATGCTGGTAACGGCTGCCGTCGGAGACAGAAAAATCACGACTATTCTTCAGAATGCAGAAACGATTCGATTGACCAATCCCGAAGGCAAACCGGTGTCCATCGTTAACCTTGAACCCGGAGATCGGATTCTTGTCGCGACGGAGGAATCCGGTCGGCATTTTGGCCATAAAATTGAAGAGGCGATTACGGAAAGGTAGAAAAAAACATCTATGGGAGATCCGGAAAAAAGAATAAAAGGAGAATCGGATGCTTTAATCGCCAAGCTTCGAATGTCGATTGATGAAATCGACGAGAAAATTCTTGATTTGATAAATCGCCGACTTCGCTTTGCTGAGGAAATCGGTAAAGTAAAGGAGCAAAACGGTTCTCAAATTCTTGATATCTCGCGTGAGGGAAAAATTCTTCAGCAACTCATCTTATTAAACAAAGGCCCCTTGAACAGGAGCGCGCTTACCTGCATTTTTAAAGAGATTTTTGCCGTTTCCCGCCAGATTCAAAAACCTTTCTGCGTTGCCTATCTCGGCCCTGAGGCCACCTTTACCCATGCAGCCGCCACGGATTTTTTCGGGCATTCGACGACCTATATGCCTCAATTGAGTATCCGTGATATATTTGAACAGGTTGAAAAAGGAGCATGCCATTACGGGGTTGCGCCGGTTGAAAACTCGATTGAGGGCGCGGTCAATTACACGCTCGATCTTCTTTTTGAATCGGATCTGAAAATTTGTGCAGAGATATACCGGGCCGTCTCTCACGATTTACTATCAAAATCGGGAAGCAGCCTTGGGATCCAAGTGATTTATTCTCATCCACACGCCTTTGCGCAATGTCGAAAATGGCTCGAAAAACATTTCCCCGATGTTGTTCTCAAGGAATGCGCCAGCACGGCCGAAGCTGCCCGAAAAGCGGCAGACGGACAGGGAACGGCTGCCATTGCCAGCAAAGAAGCCGCACGGATTTACGGTCTGCAGGTTGCGGCGTCCGGAATTGAGGATACCTATCGAAATATAACGAGGTTTCTGGTTATCGGCAGGAATGAAGTTCACCGGACGGGTGACGACAAGACCTCGATCATGTTTGTCACGGCACATGTCCCCGGTGCTTTGTACAGGGTTTTAAAACCGGTCGGCGAAGCAGGTATCAACATGGTTAAACTGGAGTCCCGACCGGCCAGGTTTGAAAATTGGAGCTATTGTTTCTTTGTAGATCTGGAAGGGCATATGGAGGATGCCCGGGTAAGGGAAACCGTAGATCGGATGAAAAGTCTGTGCCTGCATCTCAAACACCTCGGTTCCTATCCAAGAGCGCGAGAACAGGCGCCTGAATCGTGAGGCGATGAAACGATCCGTTTAACAGGGTGTTGAAAAATTGCGCCTGAGGCCGCCATTCAGCGTTGCGGGGCTCTCGCCAATGCTCACATATGCTTGAATATGCTGCGCTTGTCGTATCGCCGCGCGCCTTGCCTGACGGCCTGATTCTTGTTTTTCAACACCCTGTTAAAGGGAAAAATTAACAACAATAAAAGGCTCAAAACGGAAATCGATGGAAATCGATGCAAATACTTCTCTATATGCCGTCTTCGGGGATCCGGTATCTCACAGCTTGAGCCCGATCATGCATAACGAAGCTTTTTCTCATGTAGGGCACAATGGAATTTATCTGGCTTTCCGGGTTAAAGAAATCGGCCATGCAATTTCTGCGGTGAGGGCACTTGATATCCAAGGGATCAGCATTACTTTGCCTCACAAGGTTAGTGTAATGGCGTTTCTTGATGAATTGGATGAAACGGCCGAAAAAGTCGGAGCCGTAAACACCATAATAAACCAGGAGGGAATTCTGAAGGGATACAATTCAGACGGAATGGGCGCAATCCGGGCCCTGTCCGAAAAAACATCCATCCGGGGTAAGGAAATCATCATTATCGGCGCCGGCGGGGCTGCACGTGCAATCGGATTCGGTATCATCGCTCACGGTGGGAATTTGACGGTTACCAATCGATCCAGAGACAGGGGAGAACTTCTGGCCAAAGACCTCGGAGTTGGATTTTGCCCCTTTTCCGAAATCAGTAAACGAAAATATCAGATTCTGATAAACGCGACACCGCTTGGGATGTTTCCCGGCACAGACGTGATGCCGATACGCAGAAAAGATCTTGGAAAAGAAATGGTTGTCATGGACATCGTTTATAATCCTTTAAAGACCCGTCTCTTAAAAGAGGCCGAAGATATCGGTTGCGTTACGGTAGACGGCGTATCCATGTTTATATATCAGGGAGCGTTTCAATTTGAGTTGTGGACCGGAAAAGAAGCCCCTGTCGGAGTAATGAAAAAAGTCGTTCTGGACGCCTTGACGGGCAATCGATGTTGAAAAAGAAATATTTTCAATTGAGGCGTTATAATGATTGAAATCATTGTACCCCTAAAAATAAAAGATGCCGAGGTAACCGTTCCCGGTTCAAAATCTTATACCCACCGAATTTTAATTGCCGCGGCATTGTCGGATGGAATCTGTACATTACACAATTGCCTGGAAAGCGAGGATACACGACTTACGCTCGAAGCCTTAAAAAAAATGGGGGTGAAAATTGAGGCGATCAATGATCGATGGGTCGTACACGGTACAAAAGGCCGATTGACCGCTTGCGCGGATTCCTTTCATTTGGGCAATTCAGGCACTTCGATGCGGTTTCTGACAGCCGTCGCTTCTATCGGAAATGGCATATACACACTGACGGGAACAAAACGTCTGCAAGAGCGACCGATTCAGGACCTGATCGACGGCTTGAGCCAGATCGGGGTTAAGGTCCGTGCGCTGAAAAACAATGGATGCCCGCCTGTAGAAATTGAAGGGGGGAAGATAAAAGGCGGAAACGTTGCGTTGAAATGCAAAACAAGCAGCCAGTATCTTTCCGCACTTCTCCTGATTTCACCATACACCGAAAACGGCCTCGATATTCGGGTTATCGAGGGGCCGGTATCGAAACCCTATATAGACATGACGATTGAGGTGATGACAAGGTTCGGCATAGATGTTAAACGAAGCGGTTATAACCAATTCACAATCTCCGGAAAGCAGACTTACAAGGCAGGCATCTATACGATTGAACCGGATGCCTCGCAGGCGGGCTACTTCTGGGCCGCAGCTGCAATAACCGGAGCTGCGATAAAGGTTAAAGGAATCACCAGGGAATCATGTCAGGGGGAC
The DNA here is from genome assembly GCA_018432925.1 of Desulfobacterales bacterium. Taxonomy (GTDB): domain Bacteria; phylum Desulfobacterota; class Desulfobacteria; order Desulfobacterales; family JAHDSC01; genus JAHDSC01. The sequence goes on from JAHDSC010000101.1 coordinate 32,334, forward strand.
GTCCGTTTTACTGCACTCCTTGAGGCCATGGGATGTAAAATCCTTCAGGAAAAGGACGGGATAAAGGTATGCGGCAACACGCTCTCAGCCATTGAGACCGATATGGCCGACATCCCGGATATGGTGCCGACAATGGCGGTTGTCGCCGCCTTTGCCAAAGGGACCACGGTTATTAAAAATGTGGCACATCTAAGAGCAAAGGAAAGCGATCGTCTGGCTTCGGTAGCAGATGAACTCGTAAAAATTGGAATCGATGCACGTTGCAACGAAACCGGTCTGATGATTAAGGGGGGCGCCGCTCACGGAGCTACGATCGATACGCATGGAGACCATCGGATCGCAATGAGCTTTTCCCTGGCCGGACTTAAAATCCCGGGCATTTTCATTCAGGACGAAAGCTGCGTCGAGAAATCTTTTCCAAATTTCTGGAAGGTCTTCGGAGAATTGTATCAAGGATGAATCTGTTTTTGATCGGATACCGGTGTACCGGAAAAACTTCTGTGGGAAGGTTCCTCGCAGGAGTACTCGGATGGGGATTTATTGACGCGGATTCGGAACTGGTCAAAGAGCATGACATGACGATTCGGGAGATTGTCGCCAGATGGGGTTGGAATGACTTTCGTGAGAAAGAGCGGATAATCATTAAAAAATTGTGTACACTTGACAGATATGTGGTGGCCACCGGTGGAGGGGCGGTTCTAGACGACGAGAATGTTGAAGGTATGAAAAAAAGCGGGGTGATCGTATGGCTGAAAGCAACTCCTGTTACCATAAAGGAACGTATCCTGCGGGACAAGAATACGGAAGAGGGGCGACCCGCTCTAACCGACAAGGGATTTCTGGAAGAAATTGAAGAAACGCTCTTGTCCCGGAATTCCCATTATCACCACGCGATGGATTTTTTTGTCGATACAAATCATCGTAGCATTGATGAGATCGGCCGAACGGTAATAAAAAAACTGAATGCGTTGGGAATAGAAGAAGGGAAAGAGCCTCGGTTTAAGAGGACGGGAGGATCGGAATAGCGTTCGGTTCAGCCTCTCCGGGTTGAATGTGAAAGGAAACGGTTCCATCATCGAATTTTCTGTTTCAATCCATGCGTTTTTCATGAATTGATCGGATCAGGGAAAGAATCATGCCCGGCAATACTTTCGGAAAATTATTCAAAATTACCACCTGGGGTGAATCTCACGGAAAAGGAATCGGTGTGGTCATTGACGGTTGTCCCCCTAAAATCCCTCTGAATGAGGAAATTATCCAGTCGATGCTCGATCGCAGACGACCGGGGACATCGGTTGCGAGCACCCTTCGTAAAGAGCCGGACCATGCGATCATCATGTCCGGCGTCTTTGATGGCGTGACAACCGGTACGCCGATTATGATTATGATTTACAACAAGGATGCCGATTCAAAAGCCTATGAGCCGTATGCGGATATTTTTCGTCCGGGTCACGGGGATTTTACATACATGGCCAAATACGGGATACGAGACTGGAGAGGCGGCGGCCGGTCTTCCGCCCGCGAGACGGCCGCGAGAGTGGCAGCCGGCGCGGTGGCCGGTAAAATTTTAGAAAAACACAATATCAAGGTTCGCGCATATACGATCGCACTTGGTGGTATCCATGCCCGAAAACGGGACCTGCGTGCGGTTGATCAAAACATGTTTTTTTGCCCGGACATGGATGTAGTAAAAAAGATGGAAAAACGTGTTGAGAATATTAAAAAAGAAGGGGATTCAATAGGAGGCGTCGTTGAGATTCTCGCAAGCGGTGTTCCGGCCGGATTGGGAGAACCGGTTTTCGACAAGCTCGATGCAGACTTGGCGAAAGCGCTGATGAGTATTGGGGCGGTCAAGGGCGTTGAGATCGGTTCCGGGTTTGAAGCAGCCGAAAAACGAGGCTCTGAAAACAATGACCCCCTGACGTCACAAGGCTTTTCCACCAACCATGCCGGCGGTATTCTGGCCGGGATTTCCAACGGGGAAGATATCATTATACGCGTCGCAGTGAAACCGATTCCTTCCATTTCCATCGAACAGCACACCATCGACCGGTCAGGGAATCAAAGAAGCATTCAAGTAAAAGGGCGTCACGATGTTTCTGCAATACCGAGAATCAATGTCGTATGCGAGGCCATGGTTTGTATTGTTTGTGTCGATCATTTATTGAGGCAGAAAGCGATCTTATGAGCGGATTTACCATTGGAATCATCGGTGGGACAGGAAGCATGGGACGCTGGTTTGAGCGGTTTTTTTCCGAGGCCGGCCATACCGTTCGGATTGCCGGTCGACGAACGTCACTTTCTCCGGAACACCTTGCCAAGAAAAGCGAGGTGGTAATTCTCAGTGTGCCGATGGGTGCCGCGTTATCCCTGAGCAAAAAAATCGGCCCTCTTATGAGTCGGGATCAGCTTCTGATGGATTTCTGTTCATTGAAGGAAACTATTCTAAAAGCAATGCTCTGCCATTCCTCTGCACAGGTTGTCGGCACTCACCCGCTATTCGGGCCTTTTACCCGTTCCCTGCATGGGCAAAACGTTATTGTTTGCCCCGGCAGAGGCAAGAACTGGTTGGAGTGGCTGGAAAGGGAGCTTCGAGAAAGAGGAGGAATCGTCACACGGATGGATCCGGCGGCGCATGACAGAAACATGGCGGTAATCCAAGGTTTGACACACCTGTTAACCATCTGCATGGGCCGAACGCTTCAAAAGATGAATATGACACTGGATGAAACAATTCCTTGCTCAACGCCTGTATTTCGTATTCATGCGGATCTGATCGGACGTCTTTTTGCCCAGGATTTGAACCTTTATGCGGATTTAATCGCCGAAAACGGATATGTCGGTGAAGCGGTTGAGACTTTTTTCTCCGCCTTGGAAGAAGGTAGAAAATTTCTTTTGTCCGATCAAAAAGAAAAGGCTGCAATTTTTCTGGATGATATCCGTCGCTTTCTCGGAAACTTCTGTCAGACAGGTCTGAAAGAAAGCAACATCATAATCGATGCCGTTTTTTCGGAATAACCGAAGAGCATGATTTAAAAACACATCGTCAAGTCACACGGGCGGTCTTGCAGAAAACGGTGACATTTATGCCATGTTGAAACGTCCGTTTCAAAATCGGCTGTGTCGATATCGAAACTCCTATGGAAATATTTTTCCCTAAAAAATTTATTCAATGCATGTCTTCCGACGTTTCATTGTGAAAAGGGGATGGGAAACCTTGAATCGTTTAATAGTGTACCGCCAGCCAGATGGTTTCTTCCTCCGAATCCGTCCATTCGACCCGGTGTTCGCAATGGGCGGGGATATTGATATAGTCTCCCGGCTGCATTTCAATAATATTTTCGTTTTGTTTGAATTGCAGACCCGCTCGTCCCTTGAGTACCATTACCCATTCATTTTTTTCCTGGTTATACCAATGACCTTCCGGAGAACAGTGCCCCTTTGACAGGATCCTTTCAATTTTGATTCCGCCTGTTAGAATGATATTTTCAAAAATTTCATCCGGCAGATGATGCGGAATGTTTAAATAAATATTGCCCGAATTCATTTGTCTCTTTCTCCTGAAAGGTGAAATCTTTTATTGACGGCAAGCCTCTCGTTTTATAACCATTAATTGCTTAATCCGATAACGGTTCCGTTTCTCCGGTTAAAAATATGGAATGAAAATCCTCTCGTTTGATTCCTCCGCTGTGGTTGATTATACACTGAAATTTTTTTCCGACTCGGTCACGATGAATTCTGCGAAGGGAAATCCCGTGGTAAAAGCCGGGGATACGGAATTTAAAACATGCGTTGAATTTTTTCCGTTTTCAACAACAAAATCCATCACCAATTCGCCGGTCAGTTTGTTTAAAAGCTGTGCCCGGATGCCGGGTGTCAAATAATCTCCGAAGTTATTAACATCCAAGTGTTTCAGCAGGTTGGCCGATTCCCGGATGAAATATTTTCGGCTGTATTTCCTTGCTTCGGTGAAGGCTAACGACCGGAAATTAAAATTATTATTCCAAAAAAGTCTGGCCTGCCATGCAATGATTTCCAGAAATTCATTACCCCGAAATCGGTTTTTGAAATCATAGTTTTCTCGCCAAAAGGCCGGAATGGCGGTTGGCCCGATTTTAACATGATGGTCCACCGTTTTGGTAAAATGGACGCCGAGAAAGGGATTTTTCAGGTTGGGAACCGGATAAACATGCCTTTTCAACAGGTTGTTGTCGTTATACGCCAGGTAGATCCCTTTAAAAGGTAATAGAGTAAACTCTTTGCCCACATCAAAGAAATGAGCGATCCTGTCCGCGTATAATCCAGAGGCATTATACAGATATTGGAACTTGATTTTTTCTTTATTGGTAATCGCAATGCGGTCATTTAATTTCAGGAATTCCCGGTTGAACAGAATATGAACATTCGGGGGGTAACCGGCAGCAATGTGCTGACATACCTCTTTCGGATTAACCGACGAAGTTGTCGGGGAGAACAAAGCTTTTTCAAAGGTTTTCGCATTCGGCTCAATTTCACTCAGTTCTTTTTCATCGATCAGTTGGAGATCCACGCCGTTTTCGTCACCCCGACGCTTCAACTCATAGATGCCGGACAATTCGTCTTCATTTTTTGCCACTACGACCTTGCCGCATGGATTGATCTTCAGCCCGTTTTCCATGCAATATTGCGTCAGCGCCTTATTGCCGGCAACTGTAAATTTGGCTTTCAAGCTGCTGGAATGGTAATAAAACCCCGCATGCACCACCCCGCTGTTTCGACCGCTGGCATGAAAGGCCGCCATGTTTTCTTTTTCGATAATGATTATTTTGCTTTCGTGGTATTGTCGTGCCAGTTCCCTGCCGATACCCAATCCCACGATACCGGCTCCCACAATCAAAAAATCTGTTTCAAGCATACTCTTTATTTAAACCTTTTGACTTGCCTGGATGGCTCTTGCATTTGTTTGCCGGATCGAATCCAATTATCCTAGCCGTTGTTGCCTTATGACATCGAAAGCCTTCATCAATTGATCGAATATCCGTGCGGTCAACAATTCCTCGATGGATGCAAGGCGAAGCTTCAACTTTTACCAGGGCGATTTCCATTTTTCAACTCTGAATCACTTTTCCTCGATCCCTCCGGCGTCCAACCGGTTGCCAACGAAGGTCGACTGAACAATTGTAAGGATCTGATCCTTGGAATATAAATTGCCTCGGCCTATGCCGGGACACTGCCTGGATATCCGATACCAGTTTTCTTCGGAGCGCAAGATCGTAAACCAAAACGGAAATGTTCGGCACTGAATAGGACGGACGGAATATATGGTGCAGCCGCCTTCTTCGTCATAAAAAGGGCACCAACCATTGGGTTTTTCGAGAATTCGATATCCATTACGAAAAGGGCGGAGGTATTTTTCAATAAAACATGGCGGTGAGATGTCGAGGTATTGAGCGATCCGCGGGCACTCTTTTTTATCGATGGAAACGACTCCGGGACTCCATTTGCAGCATTTACCGCATCGAATACATTCAAAACGAAGGCCATGATCAAAAAAATAGGATCGATCGTATAGTTCTTTCATGGAATTTTATCTTGCACGCCATTCGCAGGGAGGAATTGCCATCCCGCCCCGACTCGATTGAGGTCCAAAGAACTCCGAAGATGACATTTCCTCTTGATCAGAAGGCGTCGGGAAAAATTCCACCCTTTCGGTATTTTTGTGTTCCTTTTCGGAAACTGTGGACGGGTTGCTTGGAATGAAAAATCCTCCGCCTGTTGCCTATATGAAACGGAAAATATTTTCCCCGCTTTCATCCTCGTCGCCGCTCGCAATCGTCCCGGCATTACTTTTCATATCGATCACACTTTAAAAAATGAGGAAATGACAGATTTGATCACTATTCAAGATGTGACCCCCGTCTCCCTATTCAAGATGTGACCCCCGTCTCCTATTCAAGATGTGACCCCCGTCTCCTATTCCAAGATGTGACCCCCGTCTCCTATTCAAGATGTGACCCCCGTCTCCCTTTCTTTAAAAAATGAGGAAATGACAGATTTGATATCTATTCAGGATGTGACCCTGTCTTCGGTCCCCAAAAAAGTAGGGATGTATATTTTAAATGTAGTACCGGAATCTACAATGCTATCAACGTCAACAAGGCCATTTAACCCCGCTATTATCTGCTTGACATTTGACAAGCCTAATCCGGTTCCTTTTGCCTTTGTTGTAAAAAAAGGCTGAAAAAGCCGTGGCAAATCCTCCTGCGGAATCCATTTGCCATTGTCGGAGATTGAAATAATGATATAAGGGCCTTCCGTAACAGAAAAGCCATAGATATTACTATATGGTTCTTTAAGGACAATATTTGAAGTGGTCAGATCGATATTCCCTCCTGATGGCAATGCGTCCTTTGCATTTAAAATTAAGTTTATAAGAGCATTCAGAAATTGGCTTTTGATGCATGATACTCTGGGTTCAAACGCATCGAAGTGATATGAAAGCGATACATCAGAGGAACACATTGACGAACGAAGAAGATCGATGGTGTCTATGCATAGCTCATGTAAGTTAACAACCTCCGCAGAAACGAGTACATTCGATGGCCTTGATATCGAAAGGAGGGAAACAAGCAGTTCGGTGCATTGAGTAACAGAAGATAATATTTCTTCAAGATGTTGGCGAGCATCCGAATCATGCTTTTTAGAAGGATCGTTATCAAACTCAAGTAAAGCGAGTTCAGCGTGTGCTATTATTGCTGCCCCGAGAAGATTTTTCGCATCGTGTGCAATACCTGCGGAAATCTGTCCTACAGTAGCCATTTTCTCAAGCGAAGCAATTTTATCAGAAAATGGGTTTGAAAAATGTGAAATATTTTGCTGTTTCTCAGGCAATTTGCAGAAGCTGCTGAATAGAGCGGAACAAATGTCGATACCTTGTTTACATAGAGTAGTAATCAGAAAAGAAGTTTCGATAAGACCTAACGGCTCTCCGTCTTCATCCTTGACAACGATATGCCTGTTTCCACCTTCATGGAAGATATCCTTGATGGTGGACAAGGGTTCGTTGTCACTAACGGAAACGAAAGAAGAGCAAGGACAGTCCATAAGAAGACGGGTGAGTGGATAACCGGATAAATTGCCACGGCAAATCGGGCCTTTAAACATGTTGTCATCATAGAGAAATAGCGTCGTTGTATCGCTTCTTAGCATCAATCGGAGAGCATCAACAACGGCACTGTCGGATTCAATGCGCGGGATGTTTTTAACAGCGAGGTCAATAACTTTGGGCATAATTTTATTCCTATATGGATTTTGAAACCATTATCTTAATGTCTAAATCGACCTTTACCATTAGTTGTGGAGCCATAAAAGTTTTTGTTTCTTCAAGGACCGCGTTAACTATCGATTGTTTGTCAGCCATAAGGAACAGTTGACGTTTAACGATAAGCGCCTCAACGATATCATCATCTATCTCCACGAGTTCAAATAACTCCGGACATATTGTGTCCATCATCTTCTGAGCGGCTTTTGGGCCAACAGGGGCATGCTTTGCGAGAACCAAAACGTCACCACATGGTGGAACGTTAAAAACTGAAATTTCCATATCCAAATACACTTTTCTTGATTTTGTTAGTTCCTTATCGTTTTGCATTTATTTCCTCCTGAAATGGGCAAATGGAAAAGATGGGTGTAGGGGTCATTATACCCGCCGAAATTCCACGTGTAAGGTGCCATACATGACCTGGAAGATAATGCCGTTTTGATCATGCCATCCGCCCGCCTTGTTTTTTCTTAAATGGGTGTTTTTGGCACTGAAAATGCTTTTTAAGCCATTTGGGCGTGTTTATTAGTGGACATAAACGAATCCATTCATCAAGCAATCCGGTTTTTGAATCTTTTTCGTCCTGCATTTTTTCACCTCGTTGCAAACGGGTAACGCCTTTCCCCCTGAAGTGGCAGGACAGGGGGGGTGTTGATGATTTTATTTAAATTGCCGGCTATTTCCCATAAAAGGAAAAAATTCCTCTGATTTCCTTTCCGCCGCCATTCCTGATCTTCCTGGACGGTACAATGCTCCATCATATTATTTGATTCGTCATGCGCCTGCCATGATCGAGGCGAACGGCCGGAAATGACAGATTTGATCACTATTCAAGGCGTGACCTCGTCTCCTTCCTTCGATGGCTATCGAACCCGAATCAACATCCTGTATCGAAAAAGCAATTCCATGGATAAGAAATGAAATTTCGACAATGGATAATTACCGGATGTAAAGCAACGGTTCGTATTTAGACAACAACGACCGAGTTCTCGCAATTCCCAAACGAGCCCGGCACATATTTGTCGGCATTCCAATCGTTTTCCCATACGGTCTCGTCGATTAGGTAACGAAACTGATATTCCCTGCCCGCATCCAGGTCCAAGGTCACTGCAAATGTTCCATCTTTCAACTTTTTCATCGGCGTCCGGTAAACATCCCAGCCGTTAAACTCGCCGACGACGTGAACAGTCCGGGCCAATCCTGCAGCTTCCTTGGAGAGTTTGAAAGTGACTTTGCAAATCGGTTTGTTTTTAGATATTGTTTTTTTAAACTCATCCGATCCTCCAAAATATAGATGGAAAATCATCCGCCTGTTGCCAATATGAAACGGAAAATACTCCTCCCGCTTTCATCCTCGTCGCCGCTCCCGGCCAAAGACACTCACCGGAGCCAGCGAATCACTTGTCAGGAAATCCGATTTAAAGACGGAAAATATTTTCATTCATATTTCCGATCAACTGGAGGAGTTTTTCCTTGACGCCTGAAAGCCATATAGACGTTGGCCATTCGTTTTATTTCTTCTATTGCAAATATTTTTGACAAGCTTGTCTGCAACACTCTCAATATTAGAAAGTTCACATTCCCAGATGACAAGTACTTTCCATCCGATGGATTCCAAAGCAGTTCGGGTCTTTTCGTCTCGTTCTATATTTTTTTGAAATTTTGTTTCCCAGAAATCTACACGTGATTTCGGTGTATACGCATATTGACAATCCGCGTGACGATGCCAGAAGCAACCATGAACAAACACGACTGTTTTGTATTTTGGTAAAACAATATCTGGTTTTCCGGGGAGATCTTTACGGTGGAGTCTGAATCTGTAACCCATTCGGTGCAGAAGCGACCGGACTGTTAATTCCGGTTTTGTATTAGCGGAATGAATTCTGCCCATGTTCCAGCTTCTGCGTTCGGGTGTTATTTTATCCATTTTTCCAATCCAGGAATGCTGGCTTGTTGCGACCTGATATACCCGGTAAAACCTTCAAGGGTCAGTAGTGAGTCTCTCCATTCTTCTGGAAAGGATGTTAGAAAAGGAGCTGGTACGACCAGTTGAACTTTGTTGTCCCGCATTTCCTGAAGCTGATGGCCTGATACACCCTGTTGCAGTGTGAACAAATGCTTGGGCGTAATTCTGTTTGCTTCATTCAAAACCTGACGCCATCGATCCTTGCAGCATGTTTTTGACGCGAGCATATGCAGTTTGATGGCAGGAAATTTATCGTCGTGATATGCACGACCAGAGGGGAACAGGAAATCGGGCTTTTTGCGATTCTCCGTAATTGCCTGTGTCTCAAATGCTATCTTCTCATCATAAAATATAGCTTCCAGATTCAACTCAAGCGATGTTCCGGTTCTTGATTTTCGGCGGTTGGAAATGGAGTGCGCATATTTAATAAATGCTTCGACTGAATCAAATCCATTCCGGATATTAGGAAGAACCTCCCGCTGTTCGATTATTTCAAAAATTTGAAATTCAAGATCCCGGCGTTTCATTAAAAGATCATCAATTGAACGATGCCAGGTTGAACGGGGCAAGAGGCTAGTAATATGCTGAAAAATATCCCGACCGGAAGGAAATGTGGTCATCCAGTCGGCAGGTATTTTGAAATCAGTCAAGTCAGGCAGCTTTGCCTTTTCAACTAATTGCATCTTGAAGCGACCAGGCTCAACATCATCCCCAAGCCAACCCTCAATGATGTTTTCTTCCTCAATTGAAGAAGCAACCCAGGCAACAGCTGCAGATTTTGACGGTAATACTGCAAAAATGCATATACTTCCTGTGTTTTCAGTATCCTGGAGTGGGTTTGAGCTTCCGCCCCATCTTGTTAGCCTGAACTCATCATATTTCTTTTTAAGGCCCTTTTCCGGAAAATACTTGGAGTTGTAGTAAATAGCCCGCAGTCCCTCTATCGCAATATCAGCATTCGGTATGTAACATTCGTTTATAAAAACATCTGGATTATACTTGTCTGTGGTACAAATTTCAGGAAATGTCCTTTCAAAATAAACTTTTGGGAGATATAGCCCTGCTTGATGGCCACCCGTTAGACCAGTGTCATTACCGGACAGTCGTTTTACAATCCAGATAAAATTGAGACTGTCAATTTCTTCAAGAAATCTTGTGAGTGACAGCCCTCTAAAATATTTTTTTACATCCATTTATTTTTTCCTCAAGATGCCCGCAATAAATTCAGCAGAAGCCGTCACCGCAGGAACGACAACGCTATTACCGATTTGTTTATAAGCCTGTGTATTTGATACAGGAATAATAAATTTATCAGGGTTGTAACCTTGGAGTTGCATGGCTTCATTTATTGACAAACGCCGTGGCCTGTCATTTTTCTGCTCAACTAAAATTTCAGCACCGTCCTTGTGATAACGAGCTGAAATTGTTCTTGTAACTTCGCCCCTCTTTATTGGCAGATGATGAATGCCATAACCAAATCCGTTACCTCGCTCTGCGTGATGCGCTTTATGTCTCTGCAGCGTATCCCATGTCCCCGGTCCTAAAGTATGTCCATCAACGTTATTTTTTATTATTGTTTTCAATTCTGGATATAAATAGTCGGATGCGGGTGAATCAGGAATTAATATTTCTTCTTTTTTAATTTTTATCTGCATTGGATCAAAGCCGATAATGAATATTCTCTCCCTGTGCTGCGGTACCCATTTTGCGCCGTCCACAATTTTCCATGCGATTGTATATCCAAGCTCATCTTCAAGGGAATGCCGAATTGTTGCAAATGTTTTTCCCTTGTCATGAGATAAAAGGTTTTTGACATTTTCAAGCAGGAATGCTTTGGGTCTTTTAACGCGCAGAATCTCTTTTATTTCAAAAAACAGTGTCCCCTGTGTTTCGTCTTTAAAGCCATGTTTTCTGCCCAGTGAGTTTTTCTTTGATACTCCGGCCAGGGAAAATGGCTGACACGGAAAACCGGCGCACAATATATCATGATCGGGAATTTCTGATTTTACAATATTTCTGATATCGCCATAAGGCACTTCGCCAAAATTTGCTTCATAGGTCTGTTTTGCATACTTATCCCATTCACTTGTAAAGACGCATTTTCCACCAGCACTCTGGAACGCAAGGCGAAAACCGCCGATTCCGGCAAACAGATCGATAAAGGTAAAATCCCAAGTGACTGGCGGGGGGTACGGCAAATCATCAAACAAAAAATCAAGTCTCAACTCGTAGGGCTTTTGTGGCTCGCAAACACAAAATTCATGTGCTTTTTCAGTATCTTCTTTCCCATAACGACACATGAATGAAACACATTCATTCCGCATGGTATTGGTAAATAATGGCACATTAAGGTCCGGATTTTGAAACCAGTGACTTAACGATGCGTTTATTTCTGCAGTCTCCTCTTTCCTTATCCAAGGTTGAGAAAGGAGATATGCGGTCAATTCCTGAAAAATATTGTTTCTGTTCAATTTGTATTCCTGTTTAAGTCCATCTCGTTTTGTGAACATGGTTTTTATCTGGCTAACAATAATTATACAGTTTATATAAAACGGAAAATATTCCTTCCGCTTTGATTCCCGTAGCCGCTCCTGATCGTCCCGGCATGGCTTTTCATATCGATCACACTTTAAAAAATATGGAAACGCAAAATTTCATGGGATTCAGATATGCCCGGATAAAGGTTAGTGGTTTCACCAGTGACTTCTATACGGACGAGGAAAACCGGGGGGAATTACACCGGCCTCTTTTGCAATTTCAGAGAACATCTGCGTGATTTGTGCACGCGTACTATCCATCCATTTGGCAAGGAATGGATCGTTGATACTGTAAGAGCTTGATCCATCTTGATGTTCAGAAACATGAATCAATTTCATTTTACGTGCAATATCATACCTGGAACGAATTGCGCGAAGGAGATCAACAATTGCGTCCATTCGATCACGCCAATTTTTTTTGCGTAAGAATGCTTTGCCTTTAGCTTGAGCCAGAATCGTTCCATCGCGTGAACGAAGACACCCTGTATTAATTGCAGTAATGGTATCTTCAATAGCTTTGTCGAAGGCCTCCATAGATCCCTCTTGCATAAAAGGATCTTGAAAAGCGGGACGATCAAAACACTGGGCAAAGAACCTGATTAATTCTTCATCGGAGATGCCCGTTTTGGATTCAACTGACGGACTATCAATAGCCAATCGCGCAGCATCCTCAGACAATTTTTTCCAACGCTGCAATAGATCAACAGTATAAAGCTTAGGGTCATTATCAATTAACTTGGCACAATTTTGGCACAACCAAATTGCATTCTCTATCGATCGCCGTTCTCTTGATGTGAGTTTTGCATTGTATCTTGGGCCGCCTTTGGCTGCTGCAGTAATGTGTGCAGCAACTCCAATGTTAATTACTTTTTCAGGGTCTTCCCTTGGCCCACTTGTAGATTGCCTGCAGTTCGGGTTAGAACAACGCATACCAACACGGCGAGCAATAATATCCTTAACCTCAGGTGAAAAATCATCACGTGACATATATCCTTTATTAACGCTAATGGATTATTAGCCAGTTGCCGGATATCATGTAGCCCCCCCCTTCATGTGTCCTTCGGAAGCGGCAGTGTGGGGAATTCGTTGGCGGTTTTGCGGTGGAAGTCGAGGTCCGTGTGGCGGTAAACCTTCATGAGTGCCTCCTTATTATAGGCAGGTCATCAAAAATTCATGAAAATTATATCTTGCAAATTACCTCCCGGTTGGCAGATCGAGCCTGACGCCGAAATGATCTTCACTTAGGAGGCCTGAATTCCCATATCCACACCCATGCGAATGTACGGCCGTATCGATCGGTACCAACCGGGTCCACTTCAACACTTCTGCCCGCCACCAGGTCCGTCGTGAATCGCTTTGCCACATTGCCGAACGCCTGGCGCTTCTCCGGGCAGTCGCTCCCATAAATCGATGTTTTGAAACAGCCTTAGCAGGGTGTTGAAAAACAAGAATCAGGCCTTCAGGCAAGGCGCGCGGCGATACGACAAGCGCAGCATATTCAAGCGCATATGTGAGCATTGGCGAGAGCCCCGCAACGCTGAATGGCGGCCTCAGGCGCAGTTTTTCAACACCCTGTTAGAAAGGACAACGCAGAGATTTCCAAAAATAAAATGCGCGCCGCGTTATTTACGATAAAGATTTACACGAATCCATGCAATACATCTCATACAGGTCGTCGAAAACAACCGGGATTTTTTCCTTAAATTCGTTCAGCAGCGGGAGCATGATTTCTCGGATTTGCGGATGAGCGGCATTGGAACATCTCAAGGAGAAAACGTTTCGCCACTCTCTCAAATTACAGGTCATGACCACCTCGGTTTTGAGACTGTTCGGCAATACGGTTCGAGCCTGTTCGGGACGTGCGCCAAGTTCGATCAATTTCATATATGCGCTTTCCGCATTCTCCATGGCCGCCAGCCATTGATGATATTGCGGAGAATCTTCATCCCAGAACAGCGGCCGGATAACCGTTATTTCCTTTCCGAATTTATTTTTCGAATAGTTCGCGTATCGGGTGCTTTCCTGGCTGTAGGAGGCGAGTCGATGGCGGACCAGTTCATGGGATATTCCTCTGTCACATATAAATCGGACCGTTACACTGATATGTTCAATCACACTATGATGACCGGAATTCAGCAAACGCCGCACAAACTGCTTTGAAGAGTCTTCGGTAATTTTATTTTCGGACTTGTAACAGGTGCGACCGGCCTCCTCAATCAGTCGCAAAACCAGATGCGCTTCCGGTATAAACATGATCTCGTAGGATGATGACACGATTTTCACAAAAACCTCCATTGCTTGGGGAATACCCGAGTCTATCGAAACCGGCGGTTTAATTTTCGTAGTATATTACGATCTGGGATGCAAGAAAGAAAAATCAAAATCTATTCTACTCCGGCATCACCTGCGGTGCAGGACCTTTTGGGCGGGCGGAAACAAATTTCAGAGACTCATTGTTTCCTGGCGCTGATAAACGCAAAGAAATAAGCTGAAACGGCGCAGGCCATTAATAAATTGATTCCCATGCTGAGGGCGATTGGAACCGACAGGATCGAGGTTAAAACGGAGGCACATCCGTTTACGGCCCATGCATAGGCCCGCTGGATCGGGCTTTCCAATAAATATCGCATGCCGATGGGAAAGGGAAGGCCCATCATAATTCCTAAGGGAAAAAGGATCAGGATCGCCGCAATCAATCGTGGAATATCGGAAAACCCGAGCATGCGGTACATCATGGAATCCAGGCTGAAAAATACGAGAAGCAGGATGGCAATCAAAAGAAGCGTTGCATTTCGAAGACCTCGTTTTCCGATGCGGTTGGCCCCGAGACCTCCGATGGCGGAAAAAACAAGGATTCCTGAAAGAACGACCGTGAGACTGATCACCGGGTCTCCGAAAAGAATGACATATTTCTTAATGAAGAACAGTTCAACAAACATGAAACCCGCTCCCACTGAAAAAAAATAGAAAATCTGGGGCAGGGAAGGCTTTTTCAGTCTCTTTGAAATCGCAAGCAGCGGAATTGCCAAAAGAAGAATGGAGACCAGGAGGGCTTCAATAAAAACGACGGAAACGACGATTTCTCCTGAAAGGAGAAGAGTGTATAGCCTGCTTCCCGTGCTTTTGTACAGCTCGTCAAGCCGAGTCCATTTTAAAAACCGGCTGGGAAACGGCCGATCATCGGATTGAGGGGCGACATCAAGGAAGTAGGTTTTGAAAAAGCTTTTTTCAGCGCCGGTGCGGTATGCCTCCAGTAAGCGGTTGATTTCCATAAAATGATAGGGTTCATCGAATATGTTGAATCGGTTCACCATGTCAGGACGGATATCCCGGATAAAAACGAGATCGAAGTTTTGCTTCCGGGCAAATTCTTTTATCGTTTCCGTATTCTCCAAAGGCTGTCGGGACACAAAAAAACTAAAGGTGTCCCAATTGCGCAGAACCGCGATATGGTGTTCAGGATTTTCAATTCCGAGAGTTTTTAAACTTTGGTATACAGTCGCCCATATACGGATTGAATCGGCCGGCGGGAGAAGAAGTTTGCGAGAGAGGATAAGAATGCCGTCTTCCGTCAGATGGTTTAGATATTCAATGAACGCTTCGATTGTAAAATCGTATTCCTGGCTTAGAGCGGCTGCGCCGGGAAGAGAAGTTCCCCAGTTTTCAATGTGGATAACGGCAAATCGCTCATCCGTGCGGGTCAGAAACGCTCTGTGGTTTTCGTTTACTACAGAAAGCCCGTATTGTTTGCCGACCATCCGGGCAATTCCCGGGTCTTGTTCGATAACGCTGATTTTCTTCGCTCCGGATGCAACGGCGCATGGGATACCGGATCCGCCGCCGCGCTGAATTAACAGGACGTGATCGGGATTGGGAGACAATCGGTATCCGGCAAAAGCGAGTGTTTCCTCACAAAATTTCAGATCCTTTTGCGTATTTAAACGGTAAAAAACAAACTGATCGTCGCCGTCCCGGTAGGCAGCCCACTGACTCGGAAGAGCATCCGTGAAACGAAGGCTCAATCCGGGTGCAAAACGGATATAAGGGCTCTTTACACTGTCAATCCTGCCTCTTAAGCGGGTTTCGGTTTCGGAAAGAGAGGTGTCGGGAAATCTAAGAATCTGGCTCAGGGATTTATAGGGAGACGGTTGAACTTCGATTATTGATTCGGCACCGAACACAAGAACCGCCGCGACTGCGGTAATCGCAATTCCTGCTGTGGCGCAGACTCCTTTTCCAATATCCCTGCCTTTTGCCAACCTCTTTTTTCCAGTTGATTTCGATACGGGAAGGATCAAAATTACCAGGGGCAGGATAGCGGATGAGATGATCAGTTTCCCCTCGCCAAGCAATGGAAGGAGAGGCGCGGGAAAAATTGCTCCGAAAGCCGAACCCGCCATACTGGCAAAATAGATGAACGCTGTTTTTTCAGGAATGAATGAATAAGCGATGGAAACGATTAATCCGGCAAAAAAGAAAGGGATCGACAGAAGAACATAAGCAATCAGGAGATAAATAATCTGTGCGGGTTCAATCGGAAGCCTGAAATAGTCCAGGGGCATATGGTTCAGAACAAGAAAGGATGTAATCGCGCTCAACGAATAGAAGGTAACCAGTATTCTTACCGTTCCGGCGGCGGAAAGTCGCTCCCTCCATCCTTTTGTCCGGGCATCGAGGATACTCAATAAGATTCCGCTTGCCGCAAACCCAAAAAGCGCAATGCTGATTACCATAAAGGAAAGATGGTTCCACTGGCTGATCGAAAAGATCCGGGTCAGAAGCACCTCAAAGATCAGGGAAGAAAACGACAGCAGGAAGACCGCTGCATGGATCATTGCATGTCACCCGACGGTTTGGTGAATCGGTCAAGCGCATATCCGGTCATCGGAACAAAGAGGACACCGGTGATCTGTCTCACCCGATAGTTTTCCTCCTGTTTGGTAACAAGCACAAGGTTCTGGTAACTGAAAGGATTTCCAAGTGGAAGAATGAGCTTTCCGCCATTTTTAAGCTGCTTCAGCAAAGGGGGAGGGATATGGTCGATCGCTGCGGTGATCATGATGCAATCGAAAGGAGCGGATTCTTCCCATCCGAAATACCCGTCGCCATGCCTTGTTTTAATATTTTTAATCTTTAATATATTTAGTATGTTGATCGATTTTTTATAAAGGGATTCTTTAATTTCAATTGTAAACACTTCCTTCACAATGGCAGCGAGAATCGCCGCCTGATAGCCCGAGCCGGTTCCAATTTCAAGAACCCGCTCATCGCCTTCGAGGTTTAAGCTTTCGGTCATCAATGCGACAATATAAGGTTGAGAAATGGTTTGCCCTTCGCCGATGGGAAGCGGGCGGTCCGAATAGGCTTTGCCGGTCAGTTCTTCGGGAACGAAAAGATGACGGGGTACCTCGGACATCGCTCGTATCACCTTTTTGTCCGCGATTCCCCGCTGAATGATCTGATCGGAGATCATTTGCGTTCTTTTGGCTTTTTGTGCGGGGGAATCAAGCGGTATTTCACCCGCGGACATTGCCGGAATCAAGATAAAAGCAAAAAATACGGAAAAAATTGTTTTCATTGAAGTCGTTCCCTGGGGTTTTAACTTGGCAGCCGGTTCAAGACCGTAAAAATATTGTCGTAAGTAAATCGGGTAATTTTGCTGAATGAGGCGATACGCAAGAATTTGAAATGGAATTTTAAACCAACAATATGATAAAGAGACGAAAACCTCAATCCTTTTAACGATGAATATCCTTACGATTCAAGCGGATCGTTCCCTTGCGATCATTTTCATTGAAATGAAAGATATCGATCAATTTGGTAAACAACTGATTCAATGGTACATAAAAAACCATCGTCGGTTGCCATGGCGTGAAACGGATAATCCGTATTATATTTGGGTTTCCGAGGTGATGCTTCAACAGACCAGGGTCAAGGCCGTTTTGCCTTATTACCAAAAATTTCTGGAACGATTCCCGGACTTGCGGCGTCTGGCTCAAGCTCGTTTACAGTCCGTGCTCAAAATGTGGGAGGGGATGGGATATTATGCCCGCGCGCGACATTTGCATCAGGCGGCGAAACTGGTTCTGAAAAGATATGATGGAAAGATCCCTGATAACTGGGAGAGTTTTCGAGATTTGCCGGGGGTGGGCGAATACATTGCATCTGCGGTGTTAAGTTTCGCTTTCAATCAACCTTACTGCGTAGTAGACGGTAATGTCAAGCGGGTTCTGGCCCGTTTTTTTCTGATTGACGCACCCGTCAATCGATCCGCTTCTCTCAAGATTTTCAAGGAGGCTGCCGGCAGGTTGATGAAACCATGCCGACCGGGGATTTTTAACCAGGCAATCATGGAGTTGGGGGCTACCATCTGCAGACCACGAAATCCGGGATGCGGCTCCTGCCCGGTTCAATCCCTATGCTCTGCTTGTCAAAGCCGAAAGGTCGCCACTTATCCAATACGAATCCCCAAAAAAATAATTCCGGAATATCATATGGCTGTCGGTGTGATTTTGAAAAACGATCGCATTTTAATTGCCCGGCGTAAAAGGGAAGGGCTGCTGGGAGGCTTATGGGAGTTTCCAGGGGATAAAGTGAAGGAAAAGGAAGATCCGCGGCAAGCCTGTGTCAGAGGAATCAAGGAAACGGTGAATCTTTCCGTTGAGATTGATTCTTTTATCACCCGTATCAAGTATTCCTTTACGCATTTCAAAGTCGTTAAAGATGTATTCCGGTGCAGGCATGTATTCGGCGAAGTCGAATTAAATGGTCCGGACGATCGATTCCGCTGGACGACTCCTCGGCAGATTGAACGGTATCCCTTCCCAAAAGCCGATCACAAGGTTATCCGGTTAATTAAAGGAATGAACTTCTCTTAAGAAACCATTCAAGGATTCCGGGGTATGATGATTTTCGGCCGGCCTAAAAAATTAGAATTCATTTTGATTTTACGCCTTGATTTCACAAGTAAAAGCATTTATAAGGCGTCAATGATCTTTTAAAGGATAGAAATCGTCAAAGCAATTGATCCATGTCGAGATGCCCGGTTCGGCAAATTTTTGGAAATCTTTTTCGCTCATATGCATCGGAGGGAAATTATGAAAGGAGATTCCACCACCCAAAACCCAACGGAGAGAAGGTCTGAACCCAGAACCATAACCGATCGATATTATAGCGTTGAATTTTCCAAAAGCGGCCTTGAATTTGTTTATCAATTTAAGATCTGGAACATTTCATCCAGAGGAATGTGCATTCTGGTGAAAGAAGATTCCGTTGTTCTCGATCATTTGAAAGTCGGCGATGTATTAAAAATGAAATACTATACAACGGAATCGTCAAGCCCCACGAAATATATGAAAACAAAAATCAAGCATATCACAAAAGACGAAAAAGGACGCTTTGGCGGGCATTTTTGGGTCGGTCTATCTATTGAAGCGGAACAAGATGAAAGTAAAAGCGTTACGACCAGCGAAGAACAGCAGTTGGGGTAAGCGGGCAATACCGCAGGCTCGATCCGCCGGTAAAATCTCATTGCCGTGTATTTTTCGCAACGATCGAAAATGATTAATCTTCGATTGAAAAAGCATTTGCCCTTTCTTTTTGTTACATCATTCAAGCTTCATACTTCATTTCGTTACTTTTGTTGCCATTCTTTTTGAAGACGTTCCATTGAAAAACTAATTTTTCAAACAGACCGATAACGTTCCGGAACCCATCCAATCATTTGGAAAGTTGTTTTGTTGCCGTTATAAATTTCATGGAGAGCGACAAGGCTTATTTTCAGTAAATGATTTATGATTCTCCCGGTATCCGGAGAGAAGATAAAATTTCCAGATTTATTTAAATCCAAAACCTTCTTCCCGGAAAAGTTTCAAACAAATATCAACGACGTCCGGATCGTAAAGTTTTCCTTTGTTCTTCTCGATTTCCGCCAGTGCAACATCGATTCCCAAAGATGGACGATAAGGTCGGTAAGAGCTTTCTGCTTCCGTCACATCGGAAACCCCCATTATTTTCGCTTCCAGAAGAATCTTGTCGCCGGTTAATCCATGAGGATACCCGGAGCCATCCAGCCGCTCATGGTGTTGGAGGATAATCTCCGCAAGCGGCCATGGCGATGGAATGTTCTTTATCAGGTCAAATCCGATTTTCGGATGGGTTTTGATCAATTGAAATTCTGCATCAAGTAATTTCCCCGGCCGGGAAAGAATCGACACCGGCACCCGGATTTTTCCGATGTCATGAAGAAGTCCCGCAAAACGAATCGTCGTGATGCGATCATCGGAAAGCCTCATTTTTCCGGCTATAGAACATGCCAATTGGGTTACTCGTTCCTGGTGGCCGGCGGTGTATGGATCTCTGATTTCAACCGCCAGGGCCATGGTTTTAATCGTGGACTCCAGCATTTCCTGAAGCTGCGCCGTTTTTTTTTCGACCTTCTGTTCAAGGATGATATTTTGAGTATTGAGCTCCTCTCTCATTTGTTTTAGAGACAGGTGAGTTCGAACCCTTGCCTTGACCTCCGCCGCGTGGAACGGTTTGGTTACATAATCCAGTCCTCCGACTTCAAATCCTCTGGTTTTATGCGCCGCTTCGCCAAGGGCGGTAATAAAAATCACCGGAATATCTTTTGTTCGAGGATTCTCTTTCAGTCGGCTACACACCTCGTATCCATTCATCTCGGGCATCATGATATCCAGAAGGATCAGATCGGGCGCATATTTATCTGCATAATCAAGCGCTTTTGGACCGTTTTTGACGGCACCCAAGTCATAATCATTTCTTAATGTATTCACCAATAAATCGATATTGGTCGAGTTATCGTCAACGATCAAAACCAATGGCTTCGTTCTATTCACGGCCGTCCCCTTTTTTATCCGTTTGACCTTCGATGCTTTTTTGAATCTGCTCTATGGTTTCCAGCGCTTCGTCATAATCATAGGCATCCACCTGGCTTGCAAGAAGCTTGAGAGTCGGTGCACTGAGATGTTCTCTGACCGCCTCCATTTTCTCTTCGATTTCTTCCGGATTGGCCATTTCAAGCGCATGAGCCAACTCCTGGAGCATCGGGACGAGTTTTGAGTGGTCCGGGCGAATCTCGGTTTCTTCCGACTTTTCAATCTTGGGAGTTTCACTGAGGGACTGTAACGATCTCAGCACCTCATTCAGCTTCGTTTCCAAGTTATTGATTATAGCGGAAGAAGGGGGTTTCTCGATTTCCGCCCTGGTCTCGGTTTCAAGGAGAAGCGCCGCCTCTCGCAGATCATCGGCGCCGATATTCGCCGCACTTCCTTTAAGACTGTGTACCAGCATCTGCAGGGATTTCCAGTCCTTTTTTACGAGGCATTCTTTAATTTTATCCATGGTTTTTTCATTGGTCTTTAAAAACCCGATCAGGATGCGTTTAAAAACATCCTCTTCAATATTCAAGGCATTCAGCGCATTTTGAATGTTAATTCCCGGAAGCCTCGACGGTAGTTCTCCGCCTCCGCCTTCTTCCACCTGTTTATCCGCCGCGGCCGGTGCAACACAGACAGCTTCCGCTTCCGTGGCGGTCGGGATTTTCCTTATCGGTTCGATTAATTTCCAGATAACGTGAAATAGTCGGTCTTGGTCAATGGGCTTGGATACATAACCATCCATTCCGGCATCCAGACACTTCTCTTCGTCTCCTTTCATTGCATGGGCGGTCATGGCGATGATGGGAAGCGACTTGAATCGAGAATCCTTTCGGATCTCCCTGGTTGCTTCGTATCCATCCATCTCCGGCATCTGAATGTCCATAAGGACGGCATCGAACTTCCTTCTTCGTACCGCGTTTACCGCCTCTTTACCGTTTTTAGCGATTTCCGCGCATATTCCCGCTCCCTCCAGAATGGCCAGTGCAATTTCCTGATTGGTAAAATTATCTTCAGCCACAAGGATTCGAGTTCCTTTGAGACGGTTTTTGTAAAGCGTGGCCTTGGTAATGATAGCTTTTTTCTTTATTCCGGTTTTCATGGCCGCCTTTCCGAAAGCATCCATAATTGCATCAAAAAGGGTTGAAGGAAATATTGGTTTCGTTAGAAAAACATTAATTCCCGCCTTTTCCGCATTTAGTTTCTCGGTTTCCTTTCCGAAAGCCGTCATTAAAATAATCGGCAGGGGCAACTTCAGGTTCTTGCGAATTTTTCGAGAGGTGCCGATTCCATCCAGTTTCGGCATCATCCAATCAATGATAACCAGTTCAAAGGGATCTTGGCGTTTCCGGCCATTTTCCAATTTGCCGATAACCTCGTCACCGGAAACAGCCGTTTCTACTCGAAAGCCAAAAGATTCCAGCATCTTTTGAATAATCAGCCTGCTATCGGCGCAATCGTCGGCGACCAGAACCTTCATGCCGGAAATATCGGGAGGCGCCACTAGTTTTCGCTCCTCAACCGCCGCCTGGAGTCCGAAACGGACGGTGAAATAAAACGTGCTTCCTTTTCCCAATTCGCTCTCGGCCCATATTCTTCCGTCCATCATCTCCACCAGTTGCTTTGAGATGGCTAAGCCAAGTCCGGTACCCCCATATTTTCGAGTGGTGGATGCATCCGCCTGAGTGAAAGGCCGAAAAAGAATGCGCAGATGTTCGGGTGCAATTCCCACGCCGGTGTCGCTGACGAAAATCTCAAGCGTCACCTGGTCCGAAAATTTTTCCAAAATTTTCACTCCGACGAGAATGACGCCCCCTTTTTCGGTAAATTTGACGGCATTGCTTAACAGATTGGTAAGAATCTGCTGAAAACGAAAGGCATCTCCGATCAGGGCCTTGGGTGTTTCAATGTCGATATCCACGAGCAGCTCGATTTTTTTTTCGGCCGCCCTGCTGATAAAAACCTCGATCACCCGATCCATCACCTGATCGAGCCAAAATGGATTCTTTTCCGAAACCAGTTTGCCGGCCTCGATTTTTGAAAAGTCCAGTATGTCATTGATAAGCCCCAGAAGAGAATAAGCGGAAGAGTGTATAATTTGAATATAGTGCTTGATTTTGGGCGGAAGCTCTTCTCCCATCGCCAAGTCTGAAGCTGCAATCACAGCGTTCATGGGGGTTCTGATTTCATGGCTCATGTTGGCCAGGAATTCGCTCTTGGATCGGGTGGCTGCCTCGGCGGCTGCCTTTGCCTTCAGAAGTTCCTCATTGGCTGCCCGAAGTTCAGCCGTACGCTGCTCCACACGATTTTCCAGGTCCTTGTAAGCGTTTTGCAAAGCTTCTTCGGCCCGTTTTCGTTCCGAAATGTCTTGATTAAAGCCTTCGATGGCAATCAGGTTGCCGTTTTGATCCCGAATGGCACGGGCTTGAATGGATATCCAGATTTTGCTGCCGTCTTTACGGTAAAACTGGCATTCGAAATTTTTGACCGTCCCCTGCTCCCGCAACAGACGTAAAAATTCCTCTCTTTTTCCGGGAACCACATGGACTTGCGTGCCGATGTCGCTGACTGTTTCAATCAAATCAACTGCGGAGTCATAACCTAAAATACGCGCAAGCGAAGGGCTGGCACTGATAAAACGGCCTTGCGGCGTACTCTGAAAAATTCCTTCCGGGGCGTTTTCAAAAATACTGCGATATTTTTTTTCTGATATCGCCAAGGCCTTTTCGGCTTCTTCCTGTTCCGCGATTCGCAATTCCAGCGCTTCGTTAAGATTCTCCAGTTCCTTGAAATGATCGGTCAGCAATTTTTCCTTTTCCTGATAGTAATCGATCTTTTCGTGAAGTTCTTCGGGAGAAACCCTCAGTTTGGCAAAAACTTCACGATACATTTCCATCAGATCTTTGGTTTCCCTGGGAGTAAAACACACCCCTTGAGTTAACACCTTGTGGGCGGCCGCGGCTCCAACGGACCCCGCCAGATGTTTTTCCACTTCGTTATGCAGTTTGACCAGCTCGGTAATGGAAATCTGGCTTTTTTCATGAAGCCCCAGAGCCCGATAGCATTTGCTCATTATGGCGGAAACCTCTTCGGAGGTAAAGTACCGAGCGAGCAGGTTCTCCAGGCATGATTTTTTGGATTTTAAATCGATATTGGCTTCTTTTCGAACAACGGGACCAATACGTGGAATGGCGCTCATAGTGGCCATGAATTCATCGGCGAGACTCTTTTCCAGATTCGTATGCCGAAAATATAAAGAACCTAAAATATAGAAACCGATATTAAACAACATGCTCCAAAAAACGGTGTGGGTCAGGCTGTTGAGTTCTCCCAGGCCGAATATTTTTTCAGGGTTCAAAAATTCGATTCCCCATGGTCCTTTCGTCAGGAGACTGTCCGGCAACCAGCCGATCGTAACGAACACGGGTAAAAGTAAAGTATAAAACCACACAAGAAAACCTGAACCCAATCCGAGGAAGGCTCCCGTCTTGTTTCCCCGGGGCCAGAAGATGCCTCCCAGCAAGGCGGGTGCGAACTGCAGAACTGCGGCAAATGAAATCATGCCGATATTAACGAGCATGAAAGCCTTGCCGACCAAGAGTTCAAACCCGTATCCAAATAAAATAACAAGCGCCACGGCAGCCCATTTGCACTTTAAAAGATGCCGCTGTAAAAAGGACAGCCACTTGATCCACCTCATCATGGGCAGAAGAAAATGATTGGTAATCATGGTGGACAACGTCATGGCGCTGATCATGATCATACCGGTTGCCGCAGAGAACCCCCCCATGAAAACCAGCATTGCCAACCAGGGTTTTCCATGATAAAGCGGCAATTCAAGTACGAACATATCGGCCTCTTTAACCGGAAGTCCCTTTAATAACCCTCCCATCGCAACCGGAAAAACGAAAATATTGATCAGGATCAGATAAAGCGGGAAAAGCCACATGGCGGTAAGAATATGTTTCTCATTGGAATTTTCTACAACAGCCACGTGGAATTGTCTCGGCAGGAACATGACGGCAAACATGGAAAGAATCAGATACGTGACCCACATGAGGTAGGGAGAGGTTTCCGATCCCCCGATGCTCATCAGATGACTGAACGGACTTTCCAACAGGCGTTGAAAAATATCACCGAATCCGTCATATATGAAATAAGTAACGAAGATTCCCGCCACGCAAAAGCCAATTAACTTTACCATGCATTCCACGGCCAAAGCCATGACCATTCCTTCGTGGCGTTCGGTGGGATCCAATTTTCTTACACCGATCATAATGGTAAACAGGATCATCATGACAACGACGATGGAACCAACATGATCTGCAATCCAGGATGTTGATGCAACCTCTTTGGAGGTCGTAATGATTGCCAATGTGTTATGAACCGAAACTAACTGGAGAGCAATGTATGGGATAATACCTGCAAGCGCCACTAAAGTAACTAGTGCCGCGAGACCCTCGGATTTGTTGTAGCGGGCGGAGATAAAATCCGCGATACTTGTGATTCGGTAAGCATTTTTGACTCGTACCATTTTCCGGAGCACCGTCCACCAAAGGACAACGGCAATCGTCGGGCCTAAAAAGTAAGTAAGAAAAAGCATCCCGGAAGTGGCGGCATTTCCGACGCTTCCATAGTAAGTCCATGATGTGCAATAAACCGCTATGGAAAGCGAGTAGACAACCGCATTGTTGACCAGACTTTTACCCTCGGCGCTTTTCCGTTCCACCCACAAAGCAATTAAAAACAGGCACCCGATATAAAGAATAAAAATAATTATGGCTGTTATAGGATTATACATCCGCGACTTCTCCTTTTTTCACCTCCTTATATTCCGACTTCTCGGCTTTATGGCTCTGCGCAATACAAAACAATAAAAAGATGATGAAACCCCAGGAAAGATAAAGGCTGATAAATACGGTTTCCGTACCCTTTTTTTCGAAAATGGTTACGAACGGCCAATTGAATACAATGATGCCTATAAAAAACAAAAACTTATGGAAACCATCGCTTTGGAGTAAATTCCTAAGATTTTCCATGAAAAATGCTCCTTTGGTTAACTGCTTTGAGAAACATAATAACGAATCTCGGACGAACAGATCCCAAAAAATAAGGTAAAACGAGTACTTATGAAGGCGTGGGACTCCCGGTTGTTCCGATCGGATAACTGTTATTTCGCAAAGCGATCGATTGTGTTCCGCAGGTGGAAATTTATTGTCGACATTAATAAAATATAAAAAAAACGGTTGCTTGTCAAGCATTGGGGTTCGTTCAAAAGGATCGTGCGGTTCACCCTATCATCTTAACGATGCCTTCCAAAGCCATGGTATATCCATCCGGACCAAAACCGGTAATCTGGGCCGTTGAAATGTCGGCGATCATGGATTTGTGGCGAAAAGGTTCTCTTTTGTAAATATTGGAAAGGTGAATTTCGACAATCGGAATATCCAGCAAAAGAAGCGCATCCCGAATGGCGATGCTTGTGTGTGTAAAAGCGGCCGGATTGATGATGATGCCGGAGCAGGTTCCCGCAACCTCCTGAATCTTATCAACGATATTTCCTTCATGATTGGATTGAAACACTTCTACAGTCAATCCCTGTTTTTTCCCGAGTTCCAGAAGCTGTGCATTAATTACCTCAAGCGTCATGTCACCATATATGTCAGGCTCTCTTTTCCCGAGCATATTCAAATTTGGGCCATGAATGACAAGAACATTGCGAGGTTTTTTCTGATTCGCCATCAAAATCTCCTTCGTTATGAATTTAAGGAAAAGAGAGGAAAATTTAGAGATGAAAGGGAAGAAAGCGGTATCGTTTATTAGCCTTCTTCTATTTTTTTTCTAAAAGCATCAATCGTTTTTTTATAATCCTTGCTTCCAAAAATAGCCGATCCGGCCACGAATACGTCCGCTCCTGCGCTGGATACTTCCGCAATGTTTTTTTCACTGATACCGCCATCGATCTCAATCAGGGTGGAAAGATCTCTGTCTTGAATCATCTTCCGAAGGTCTCTAAGCTTATCCAGGCTGTTGCGTATAAAAACCTGGCCGCCGAATCCAGGGTTTACACTCATTATCAGGACATAATCCGCATATTCCAGAACGAACTCAAGAGAACACAAAGCGGTTGAAGGATTCAGGACAACTCCCGCCTGTACCCGGCATTCTTTTATCATCTGAAGCGTTCGGTTCAGATGCAAACAGGTCTCTACCTGGACGGAAATCATCGATGCTCCCGCATTTACAAAATCCGGAATGTAACAGTCCGGATTTTCGATCATCAAGTGAACGTCGATCGGCAATGAGGTTACCCGTCTTACAGCACTTACAATGAATGGCCCCATGGTAATATTCGGCACGAAATGACCATCCATCACGTCGACATGGATCCAGTCCGCACCCGCATTTTCAACAGCTTTGATCTCATTGCCGAGTATTGTAAAATCTGCGGATAAAATCGAAGGCGCAATCAGTTTCATAGTTTTCCTCCACTAATTTTCTGTTACGGGCTAAAGTTGCGGGAAAGGTCGTCAATCGAAAACTTCCGATCGGATGATTACGCCATCCCGGTAAAGCATTACCGTAGTATCATTATTTTTTGGCACCAAAACCCAGATTTCTTCCCCCGGTTTCATGAAGTCATCGAAGAGATCGATGAAAATACCGAAACTGTTCAAACGAACCTTGATTCGTCTTTTCAGAAATCCCGCCTCGAGTCTGTAGCTGAAAAGCCCGACACCGTTCGAATATCGTTGATCGTTCTTTTTGGGCTCCCGGTTAATTACAACATGAACCATGCTTCCCTCGATCACGCGGTGGCCGGAGAGTGGTTCTTGCCGGGCGACAACATTTTTAGGCTGGTCTTCATAAAAAAAAGATCGGATTTCCCCCACCGTCAAATTGCTTCTTTCAATCAAGAGTATGGCATCCTCAATGGAAAGCCCTAGAAGATCAGGCATTTTATAAGCCTTTGGGGACGGCCCCATACTCACCAGCAAATTGACGTTCTCTCCCCGTTTTATCATTGAGCCCGAAGACGGCAGCTGTTCAACGATACGATCTTTTCCAATTTCACTATGAAAAGATAAAGATTGTTCTCCGAGACGCAACCCGTTTTCTTCCAGAATGATTAGCGCCTGCTGAATCGGCAGCCTTCTTAAATTCGGCATTAAAATAGTTTTGGTTCCCTTTGAAATGACGATTCGTACATCGCGCCCTTTTTTTATTTCAGATCCCGGAGTTGGATCTTGAAAAATTACATGATTCTTGGGAATGTCGGAATTGAATTCAGATCCTTTTATTTTTGTGTTGAGCCCGATTTCGGTTAAAATTTCAAGTGCGTAAACCACATCTGTTTCAACGAGATCCGGAACAACGACGGTATCCTCGCTTTTTACAATACAGGTGAGGGTGAAATAGGCGCTGATACCGAATAAAAGTGCAGTAACGATAAACAGCGCAGCAATTTTAAAAATTCGTTTGATCAATTTTTCCTTTTAAAACAGACCACAAAAAAACCGTCCATGTGATTTCGATGCGGGAAAGTTTTCAAGTATCCCTCTTGATTCATCAGACGGCATATCTGAAGAGGTAGTTTTTCCGAACCGATCTCCGTGTTTTTCCAATATTCGGTATCATTCCCATCAATCGGTTTCGAGCACAAACCATGTATAACAAACTCCGGATGTTTCTTCAAAAACGTTTTTACAACATCTTCATTTTCTTCGGGTTCCGTGCTGCAGACCGAATAAACCAAAACACCGGAAGGTTTGACGACACCGGCAAGATGATCCAGAAATTTAACCTGTCGTTTGCTTAAACAGTCTAATTTATTTTTTGACATCCGCCATTTTATGTCTGGATTTCTTCGCAAAACACCCAAACCGGAACAAGGCGCGTCCAGCAAGACACGATCAAAAAATGGAAAAGAACCTACGTCGAAAGGGACTTCCAAATTGTGGATACGGGTCTTAACGTTCGAAATTCCAAGCTGAAACATTACGGATTCAAGACGTAAAAGTTTTTTTTCATCTTTATCCATGGCCATAATAGATCCCCTGTTTTGCATCAACTGGGCAATGTGCCCGGTTTTTCCGCCCAGGCCTGCACATGCATCCAAAACGGTTTCACCGGCTTTTGGTCTGAGCATGTAGGATACGATCTGGGCGGCCTCATCCTGAACCTGGAAAAATCCGTTTTTAAAGGCCTCCAATTCCCGAATCGGTTTCTTTGACTTGAAAAAAAATATTCCATCCGGCGAATACGTTGTCGGTTCTGGTTTTCCCACGACACCCTTCATGGTTTGAATCAAATTTTCGCGGGTGGTTATCAGAGTGTTGGTTCGCAAGGTTATAGGGGGAATTGAGTTTATAGAATCACAGAGTTTTTCGGTTTCTTCAAAACCGAAACGTTGGTGCCATCTTTTGACCAGCCACTGAGGGAATGATTTTTTTGCAGCCAGAGCGGATATCGGATTTTCATCAGGATTCGGGAATGGAACCGATTTATGCCCGGCGGCGCTTTTTCGAAGTAAAGCATTCACAAACCGCACGGTCCAGGGAGCGGCAAATGATTTGGCCATCTCGACCGATGTGTTAACCGCAGCGGAAACAGGAATTCTGTTTAAAAAAATTATTTGAAAAAGCCCGATACGCAAGATGTTTAAAATCCTCGGATCGATTCTGTTTAAACGGGTTTTACTAAAATGATCTAATATCCAGTCCAGTCGCCCCCTCCACCGTAATACGCCATAAACCAGAGCATGGAGTAACGCACGATCATTTCGGGGCAGGGAAGTGATCGTGGAATCGGTATCTTCCAAAACCATATCCAGCGTTTTACGGCCTTTATCCAGAATGTTTAATATTAATATTGCGGTTGAACGAGCATCAGAAGACATAATTTAGAAATTCCCGGTTTTTTAGATGAGTATTGAAAAAAATAAGGAAAGCTTTGGAATACGTGCGGTGGAGAATTAACTCAAAACGGTTCCGGGAGGAATTTTATATCCATGGAGAAAATTTTTTATCATAAGCCGCTTCCCGGATGCTGCCTGAATTTCCAGAATCGACAGTACACCCTTGCCGGTTGTGATCCGCATTTCGTCTGGAAACCCATCAAGTACGGTACCCGGTGTTTTTTCGGCGTTGATCGGCAGAGGCTTTGTTTTGAAAATTTTAAGCTGCTTATCCCCATGGAAAGTAAATGCTCCGGGCCATGGCGTAACGCCACGGATAAATGACTCAAGTTTTTCGGCAGGTTTACTCCAATCGATATGCCCGTCACCTTTTTTAAGCAAGGGGGCATGGGTGGCTTGGGAATGATCTTGAGAAACAGGGTGGATATCGTCGGTTTCAAAGTCACCTAAGGTCCTGATCAGAAGATCTGCACCAATCGACGCCAAACGATCATGAAGGGTTGCCGATGTGTCGTCGGGTCTAATTGCGACCTTTGAACATAAAAGGATATCACCGGTATCCATCCCCTCATCCATTAACATGGCGGTAACACCCGTTTCCTTTTCTCCATTAATGATGGCCCACTGAATCGGTGCGGCTCCGCGATATTTCGGGAGAAGCGATGCATGAATATTGATGGCCGCTGTTTTCGGAATAGCAAGTATGTTTTTCGGCAGAATGTGACCAAACGCGACCACAACAAAGAAGTCCGGTTCAAGCTCCGACAGACGCTCTTCCACCGCCTTTGTTTTCATCGAATCGGGTTGTATTACCTTATAACCCAGTTCGATCGCCGTTTTTTTGACTGGAGAAAGGGTAATGATTTTTCCTCGCCCCATTGGTTGATCCGGCCGCGTAATCACTAAATCCACTTTGTGGCCGCTTTTATGGAGTGCTTTTAAGGCGGGAACCGAAAAATCCGGGGTACCCATGAAGATGATTCTGAATTGTTTTTTCACTCTCTTTTTAATTTCTTTTTTATTCTTCGTTTGTATAATTCCCTTTTTAAAGGGCTGATGCGGTCTATAAATAAAGTTCCGTTCAAATGATCGATCTCATGCTGCAAAACAATTGCCAGAAGTCCTTCGGCCTCGATTCGTATCGGCTTGCCTGTCCTGTCAAGGCCTTCAACCAGAACAGAGGCCGCACGCCCGACATCCGCCCGAAAATCGGGCACGCTGAGACAGCCTTCATTTTCCGAAATTATTGTTCCTTCGCTGGTAATGATTCGCGGATTGATCAGAACCTGCAACGATCGTTTTTCTTCTTTGGGTGAAATATCATAGATCAGAAGACTTTTGTCATATCCCACCTGTATTGCGGCCAACCCGACTCCGGGTGCATTATACATGGTTTCGGTCATGCGATCGATCAACTTCTGTATGGTCCCATCTATTTCTTCCACCGGTTTTGTCGGCTGTTTTAGAAATTTATCCGGATAGGTTAGGACTTCAAGTTCTGCCATGATTTAGAATCCTGTTATATGAATAAGGTTAACGATAAGGTTTGCCGCCCGATGAAATAACGGATGTTTCTTTTTTAAAAAAAGGAATCCGCATGTTCACTGACCGACCAATATTTCGCGAGCCTTGCTAATGTCTTTTTTAATCTGTCGTGATAGTTGTTCGATATTTGAGAATTTTTTTTCATTCCGTATCCGCTTGATAAAATTGACACGGATTTTATCGCCGTATATATCTTGATTGAAATCGAGAATATGCACCTCGACAGTAAATATACGGTCGTTAAAGGTGGGGCTATATCCGATATTGGCAACGCCGTTATATGTCCTGTCGCCGAGTTCCACGGTAACGGCATAAACGCCCATCTTTGGACATAATTCATCATTCAGCTTAATGTTGGCGGTAGGGAATCCAAGAGATTTAGCGCCACGATTTCGACCGGTTACAACACTACCCCGGATCTGATAATGCCGCCCCAGAAGCTTGGATGCATCCTCCACTTTTCCATCGATGATAAGCCCTCGGATTTTGGTACTGCTGATTCTTCGAGGAAGGGTTTCGGATATTTTTATCCAATCGGCGACAATCACTTCGAACCCATGATCTCCCGCATAGCGTTTTAAAAGATCCAGATTTCCTTCACGATTTTTTCCGAAGGCATAATCACCTCCAACTACGATTGCTTTCATGCCGATTCGCTTTAGAAGGATAT
This sequence comes from Desulfobacterales bacterium, assembly GCA_018432925.1. Lineage (GTDB taxonomy): Bacteria > Desulfobacterota > Desulfobacteria > Desulfobacterales > JAHDSC01 > JAHDSC01. The sequence continues at coordinate 64,166 of JAHDSC010000101.1, forward strand.
CTTCCACAAATTCTTTCGGCATGATGGATGCGACTTCCTGAGTAAAAGGAATGCAAATTAATACGTCGAGATCCGATTTTGCAATCAGCTCCACTTTTTGTTCATAAAGCGTAATCAGCGGTGGATAATCATTTCCATTCAACACTCGGATTGGGTGCGGTTCGAAGGTCATGGCAATCGATGTTCCGGCAAGCTCTCTGGCTTTTTTTACTACCTGCCGAAACAAGGCCTGATGTCCCAAATGGACGCCGTCAAAATTGCCAATGGTAATAACAGCGTTTCTAAATGGCTTTCTGATGTCGTTTATGTTTTGAATGAGCTCCATTTTAACTTTCTCGACCTCTCAACAATATCCTTGACAACAAAAATAAATTTAAATATATAGATCACTTTAAAAGTCAAATCAATATCTTTTAAATAAAATGCCCTTAATGCCGAAGTGGCGGAACTGGTAGACGCGCTAGGTTCAGGGTCTAGTCGGAGAATTCCGGTGGGAGTTCGAGTCTCCCCTTCGGCACCAAACATCAATTTTTATTTTAGCCGTAACTTTCATAAGCTGCGGCTTTTCTATTAGATGAAGCCGATAAAGGTTACCTGCTTGGAGGTACTCGTTATCTGAACACCCGGAAAAAAGGGTAATATCAATCGAACGGCAAAGGTGCCCATCGTTAGGTGAAAGCCGAATAGGAATCGCCTGGGAAAGGGGGATAGCGAATCGTCTGACCGGGTTTCTGCAAACCCGTAGAATTACATCTTTTCGCAGAACTTCAGGAGGATGGCATTGCCATTCCATTGGTTGGGTAGCAACTCGGGATGAACCGTCAATTTGTCGGACGGGATTTACACTTGAAAACAACTTTCACCCTTGTGACGCACCATTATAATATGTGTTCGCGACAACACAGTATATTGACACAATCATATATTTCTAACATAATTTTTTCATAATAAAACAGCTTTCCATCTTTTTATCTTCGAAGCTCACATCACACACGTTCACTACAAGACCGGAAATCGCTGATCCAGGAAATTAACGAGTTACGAAAAAGCATTGCATCTTCAGGGGTGGAAGAGAGGACGTATCGCTTTTTCGTGAAGAGCTACACCAGTCTGTAAGTTGGTAAAGGCAAAATTTGACAAAAATCTCCGGCAGGTCCGTCCTGTGTTTCGCCAGATGCTTGACGAGAGCAAGAAAGATCTCCTCTGCGGCAACCCTCATTGGCATCCTAAAAGGAGGACCTATCGGCAGCAAGAAGGGGTATGGAGAATTTCGAAAAGTGGCGTGCCGGGATCGCTTCCAGCACCGCGTTTCATTCGAGTTCGGGTCGAGACTGTCGGCCCGGGCTAATAAAGACATTATAACGAGGAGGATATAGTGGAGGATATTATCCGTGGGGGAGGGGACATCAACGAACGAAAGCTTGTCGCCCCGGATGTTTCGGAGTCCGAACACCGTCTGGCGGATATCGTCAATTTTCTTCCGGACGCGACCTTTGTGATCGATAAAGGGGGCAAGGTAATCGCATGGAACCCGGCCATGGAGGAGATGACCGGGGTCCGGGCGGAGGAGATGGTGGGCAAGGGGGATCATGCCTACGCGATTCCTTTTTACGGGACGAAAAGGCCCCTGCTTATCGATCTGGCGCTCCGGGGGGATGAAACGATCGAAGCGGGATACGCCGTGTTCAAACGGTTCTGCGACAGGGTTATTGCGGAGGTCTATATTCCCACCCTTAAGAAAGGCACCCACCTTTCCGGAACGGCCGGGGTACTGCGCAATACCAATGGTGAAATCGTCGGGGCCATCGAGTCCATCCGGGATATTACCGAGCGGAAGCGTCTGGAGGAAACCCTGCGGGAAAGCGAAGAAAGGTACGGAGAGATATTCGATCATTCAATCGAGGGGCGGTTTCAGAGCATTCCGGAGGGCTGCTTTCGGAGCGTCAATCCTGCACTTGCAAGAATGGCCGGATATGACAGCCCCGATCAGATGATGCGGGAAATAACCGATATCGGACGTCAGTTCTATGTGAATTCCGAGGACCGGACACGGATCAAAAAGGTCTTCGCGGAAAATGGCTGGGCCCGGGCGTTCGAGACGCAATTTCGCCGCAGGGATGGCGGTGTTTTCTGGGGAGAGATCACCGCGCACGCCGTTTATGATGAAGCCGGAACAATCCTTCGCTACGATGGAGTTATCGCCGATATCACGGAGCGGAAGCGGGCGGAGGAGGGACTTCGTTCCTCCGAGGCAAGCTACCGGGCCATTTTCAACGCGGCCAGCGATGCCATTTTTATCCACGAATTACCGACAGGCGTAATTCTCGATGTCAACCAGAGGATGTGCGAGATGTACGGTTATTCCCGTGAGGAGATCCTGAATCATGATGTGGGCATATTGAGTTCGGGCAAGCCCCCTTACACCCTGGAAATTTCACATGAATGGGCGAAAAAGACAGCAGCCGGCCGGCCCCAGATCTTTGAATGGCATTACAAACATAAGAACGGCAACCTTTTCTGGGGCGAAGTGAACCTGAAAAAGGCGGTCATCGGGGGAAAGGAGCGGTTGCTTGCCATTGTCCGCGACATTACCGGCCGAAAGCAGGCCGATGAGGTCCTGAAACGTTCGCAACGGGACTTGTCGTCGCTGAAGCGGATCGCCGACATCTTTCTCACCATACCCGACGAAGAAATGTACGGAGAAGTATCGGAGGTCATTCTCAATCTCCTGGAAAGCGCCTACGGGTTTTTTGGATACATCGACGAAAACGGCTCCCTGATCGTGCCTTCTTTGACAAAAACCGTCTGGGAGAAATGCCGGATTCCCGACAAATCAGTGGTGTTTCCAACCGATAGCTGGACCGGCCTCTGGGGACGGGCACTTCGGGAGAAGCGGTCGTTTTATTCAAACGGCCCGTTTCGCGTGCCGGAAGGACACGTTCCCATTAATCGATTTTTAACCGTGCCCATTGTTTTTCGAGGAAATGCGATCGGTATATTTGGAGTCTCCGGCAAAGAAACGGACTTTAACGAGGAGGATCGGGAGTTGCTGGAAAAGATTACCTTACACATCGCCCCGATTCTCTATGCGCGTCTGCAAAGAGACAAGGAAGAAAAAGCCCGCAGGCAGGCGGAGGAGGCCATCCGGAATTCCGAACGCCGCATGGCCGATATCATCAATTTTTTGCCGGACGCGACCTTCGTGATCGACACGAAGGGTACGGTCATCGCCTGGAACCGGGCTATAGAGAATCTGTTGGGCGTCAAAGCCGACGATATCCTGGGTAAACGCGATTACGAATATGCATTGTCCGTTTACGGTCGGAGACGTCCCATTCTGATCGATTTGGCATTGCAGGCCGATGAAAATGTCGAACGACTCTACTATTCCAATATCGAAAAAGAGAACGAGACTTTGACATCGGAGACTTACACGCCGCTTCTGAAGGGGGG
>JAHDSC010000075.1 GCA_018432925.1 Desulfobacterales bacterium
GGATAACTCATGTATCGGATATTCAGCCTAACCCGGGTACCGGATATTCAGGATAACTCATGTATCGGATATTCAGCCTAACCCGGGTACCGGATATTCAGGATAACTCATGTATCGGATATTCAGGATAACTCAGGTGCCGGATATTTCAGGATAACTCAGGTGCCGGATATTTCAGGATAACTCAGGTGCCGGATATTCAGCCTAACCCGGGTACCGGATATTCAGGATTACCCGGGTATAGAATATCCAGGGGAAACCTTTGTCAAGCTTCATCGACAAAATGAAGGTGATGTTTCTCCCGGAAGAAGGCTCGGTCGTATACCGCTATATCGCCATCATCGCGTTCCTGTTCATCGCCGTCATCGGGATGAAGATGACCGCGTACATGATCAACATCCTCGTGATATCGCTCATCCTCACGATGCTTGCCCTTCCCACCCTGGTGCGTCTCAAAAAGAGGGGCATCCCCGATATCGTATCAGTCTCCCTCATCACCGGGCTTGCACTCGTCTTCATCCTCGTACTCGCAGCCCTGACCATATTCTCGTTCAGCACGCTCGTGGCCGATCTTCCCTTCTACCAGGCGGAACTGAACCAGAGGATAGCCGAGATCACCGGTATACTCTCCAGGTACGGTCTCTCCGGAGACCTGGTCTCCGCCTCGTCCATCAATCTCCAGACCGTGACCCAGGTAGCCCTCTCCTCGCTGATGGGGATCGGTGACATGCTGCTCTATATCTTCTTCATCGCGGTGACCACGTTCTTCATGCTCCTCGAGGCTCCGCAGATCATAGAGCGGGGAAAGGCGCTGCTGGGCAGCAGGAAGGAGAAGTTCGTCCACGTCTCCCGGATGAGCAGGTACATGATCGAGTTTGTCATCGTGCGGACACAGGCGAACCTGGTCCACGGCGCCCTCTTCGGTGGCGTACTCTGGATCATGGGCGTGCATGCCGCCCTGCTGTGGGGTATCCTGACCTTTATTCTCGCGTACATCCCATACATCGGCCTGATACTCGCCGCGTTGCCAGCCATCTTCTTTGCCTGGCTCCAGTTCGGGCTGTGGGGTGCAGCTGCAGTGATCGCACTGGTGTGCATCCTCAACCTTATCGTCGAAAACCCGGTATTCTCGTATTTTGCCTCCCGGAAGTTCGAGATCCCCGCGCTCCTGGTGATCATATCCGTCATATTCTGGGGGTGGGTCCTCGGTATCGCCGGCATGGTCTTTGCCGTCCCGATCACCCTGATCGTGCTCATTGCCATCCAGTGCGTCGACGACCTCGCCTGGATCAATGCCCTCCTTGGCGTGGATACGATATTCGGGGTAGAGACTGAAGAGTGACCACCATCTGCGCAATCCGGTCCATGTGGATACGATATCTAGGGTAGAGACAAAAGAGTGACCCGTCAGATCTCGTTGATGACGATCAACCGCCACTCCTGTCCATGTGCGCCGACC
>JAHDSC010000093.1 GCA_018432925.1 Desulfobacterales bacterium
CAGTAATTATGGGCTCTATCCGATTCCATTGTTCGTTTGTAAGTTCCATCCTGATTTTATTACATATTCAGGATGCAATGTCTAGTTATATTTTTGTATACACATAATTTATTTTGAGATGGCTTCTAATAAAAAAAGGATTGGCGAAAGTAGATAGTTCCAGAGATTTTAAATATAAAAGTAAATTCTTAGAGTTTGGAGAGCAGAACGGCTAAGGAGTGGATTTTGAATCGCGGAATGGACCGCTTCCAACTGAATTTTAAAAGGAATGTAGAAGCCGTTTCAAAAGCTATTTAGCACAATCATAAGCAGGCGAGGTGAAAGAAAGCCCTGTACATTTTAATTTTGCGCTCATATCGGACAACCAAGCGTCTGAAATTGCCTCCATCCGGACCATACCATACGGGGACAGGGTTGGGAAAGATGTCGCTTGATTTTCTTGAAAGGGGGGCGGTTGAAAAAGGGATTATCAATATTTTGGCAAACATATCTTCTCTCAATTCTAGAAGCGGTTTCAAAACCTCCCTCGGGCCCAATCTCTGTGTTGGGACGAGGCGTTTAATCCTCAAAATACCAAATGTATTCCTGCGGTTGAACGTCTCGTCCCGCCTTGATCTAAAACCCGATGGAAGGTTTTGAAATCAACTTCTAACAATATTTCGTTCCACCGGAAAAACGGGTTTGTGGAATGTGGCCGGTTTAAGAACGTCGGAAAGAAAAATGGACGGGAGTTCGACGTCGTATGGATGCAAAAAACGCTGCAACCAGTTGTCGGAGACGGTCGCCCGTACTCCGGCGTAATAAAGAGTGATGAGCGGGGATGCCGGAATGATACGCGATTTTGAATCATCGGACATGGATGATGTTCTGGATATCTGGCTGAAAGCCTCAATTAAAGCACATCCCTTTGTTGGCAGTGAGTTTTGGGAATCTAAAATTGATGACATGCGAAAAACATATATTCCGGCTTCGGATACGTATATTTTCGATGACAACGGGATCGTTAAGGGTTTCTTCTCGCTCCGCGGTGATACATTGGCGGCCATGTTCGTCTCTCCGGATTTCCAGGGTAAAGGCATCGGACGGCAATTAATGGATAAAGCAAAATCCATCAGAAAAAAATTGGAACTCACCGTGTACCGGGAGAATCGCAAGAGTATTCAGTTTTACAGGAAATGCGGATTCGCAACCATCCGGGATAGAATCGATCAACACACCGGTCATATGGAAGTCTTAATGAGGTATGCCTGATAACCGGTAAATGCGGCCGACGGTATTCAGCACCGGCGATCCGAAAGTTTTGCATGGTATGGACAACCCGTTCCAGAGAAGAGCGACATGCACTCGAATATCGCGCAGGGCTTGTCCCTGAGATTTCCGCCGGCGGCATTTGAATGAAATGAAACCCATTTGGGCAGAGGATAAAGGGGCGCAAAAAAATATGCGCTGATTCTGATCCCGGAAGGCTATATTCTCTATTTAATTTCCAGGTCTCCCTGCCGATCCCGTGAAACCGACCAATCCGGATTCTAAACACAAAAACATGACCCGGCCCTCCGAGAAGAGAGCAACACATCTGAGACTTTGGTTTCAGTTGACAAATACGATCATTCTCAATTATTTAATTAATAAATACATTTTTCGGCGATGAAGCCTTACCCACCGATTAAAGCCAATATTTCCGTACCGGCTTTACGGCATCTTGCCTGAATTCTTTTGACAGCTCGCTTGCCCATATTACTCATCAGACACCTCGCTTTCTTGATCCTGGCTCTTCGCAGGGTGCCCGTTTGAATCAAACACATCCATCAGGAGATCCAAATAGCCTTTCTTCTCCTGCATTCTCTGTCTTGCGGGCAGGGGCTTTATCGTAGCCGTGCCGGTTGCTCAGTTATTGGGACACGGTCCATTCCTGGAATCATTTATGGGCGATGACTACAATCGATCCTGCAAACGGGTGATTGAAGAAAACGGCGTATAGGTTGCCTGTTGCTTGTAGCAGGAAGCGTCGAGGCCATAGTGCATATGAAGGCGGTTCAATTCCGCAAACCGGCATAATTTAGAAAAATGATAGCCACCCGACAATCCGAGCAGCCTGGATTATAAACGCTGACGCGTTTTTCAAACCGGTTATCCATCCATATTTTTTGGTTGTCGCATGCGAAACAGAGGAAAAATCATCTTCAAAAGTGTTTCTCAACAGTCTCGTCATCCATAAGTGGAGGTGACTATGAACGAGAACCTGCTATCGACCGGTAAGCTTTTGAACAGGAGCTTATTGAGAGCCTGTTCAATCAGAAAGAAAATGTCTGCCTTACCGCGAGATTGCGCCTTAACAGGTCTCGCTGCCTTCGCCTTGTCTGTACCTGCTGTCGCAGGCACAGTGAAAAAGGATGTACCCGATACGATCGATTCAAGCGCCAAGTATTACAGGACGCCTTATTGAACCGGAATGTCGGGCAGCGAAGCTCGAATGGGAGGTTAGCATGATCCTCTTTTTTGTTCAATATTAGACGGGCTTTTCTTAAATTAACCCTTGACGGTTATTTTTACATGGGAGGACAGGATGAAGAAAATTTCGAAGGCCGAAATCAAAAAGGCGATTCTTGCAGTGGAAGCCGAGCGGTTGAAACATCCGGTCGTATTTCGACCGGACTATGCGAAGTATCCCAAACTGCTGAGCGGTCGCCGCGCATCGGAAAAGATGGTTTCCGAATTTCTGAGAGAAGCGGGGCTGGACATGAAGAAGTTTGAAGCCCTGCAAGAAAAGCGGAGCGTCGAACGACAGCGCATCGTTGACAAGCATAAAACCGACGCGCTACAGCGGGCGTCGCGGCAAAAGGATGCGCTCCATTCCTCGATCCTCGAGCAAAGCAAAGCTCTGCGGGATCTAGCCTCCAAAGGCGATTTTTTTCCCAATCCCTCCTTCAGCCTGGATACACCGTTTTTGATCTGGACGACACCGCTCCTGGCCCTCTCCGATTCCGCTGCTGTTCCGTTTGGCAGTTGGGCAAAATTCAAGATTGTGACTTCCAAATACCAGGGTACGCAGAAGGTGGGTTTCTATTTCTATTGGACAAACCCATACGATGACTACGCCGTCATCAACGCCTCCACCTTTATGTCATCGACCGGTCACGTGAAATCACACGCCCCCTGGACATTTGGGGTAAACACCAGTTGGGTGGTCGTATCGGCTCGATTTGGGCTTTGGATCGGCTGGCCGCAGCAGGCGGCGTCCAGCCCTTATGAGACCGTATTCCTGGGAAGCACCGGGGCATACGGTGACACGTTCACTGGCGGGGGCACAAATGCAATTTCCATCTCCGCCGGGGTCAATCTCAACAAGACAATGTTTCCCGTTCCACCCGGGAAGGTTGTCGTTTTCGAGGTGGCCCTTACGGTCGAATATGAGAACGATGACGGCGATATCGAAGCGGATTTCGAGAGCGGCGACTTCAAAATCGCCTGCCCGGTTGTAGTGTTCTCGCTTTTGAACTCGCCTTGATGTGCTTTACTCATTTAAACGGACACCATGCGAAGAGTCGGGATCATGAAAGCGAGGTGTCCAACGAATCAGAGGCAAAAAAAACCGAATTACACGAGAGAGTTCAAGCAGGATGCCGTCAAGCTGGTATTAGAACAAGGCTACCCTTGTGGGGGAGTCGCCCAACGCCTTGGTATTGCCGGATCCAATGTGACGCGTTGGGTTCGTCTACATCAATCGGATCGTCCGGAAAATACACCACCGGATCCCTACACAACTTTCGATTATCGCTCTACATCCGATCGATACGCTTCGGCTGATTTGTCAGCCGCACACATGTAAAGAAAGGGGAAAAATATGGGAAACGATAAAAAATGGATTCATTGGGATAAGCCGGTTACAATTCTTAGTCTGATGGCTGTTGCGATATTGCTGATAGGGGGGGGATATCTTTTGTTTTTGAAGAAAGGCGGCCTGCCGGCTGAGCCGAAAACTCTTTATCAAACGGCGAGTACGGATACAGCCAAAGATGACTGGCCTCGCATCTCCCACGGGAAAGGGGTATGGATTGTGGTCTGGCAATCCTCCGGTGTCTTCGGCGCTGACTACGATCTCCTCTATTCGCGTAGCGAGGATGGCGGTGTAACCTGGGATAACCCCAAGTTACTGAATGATAATGGAGCGTTTGACGGCGCCAATGAGGACGACATGGAGCCCCATGTCGAAACGGACGGAAACGGAAACTGGATCGTGGTTTGGAGTTCAAGCAACAGCCTGAGTGGGAAGATTGGAACAGACTATGATATTCTTTTTTCCCGGAGCATGGACAACGGCCTGACTTGGTCTTCAGCCCAGGCATTGAACAGTAACGCTTTTTCAGACGGCACGGGTGACCACGACCGAGAACCCCAGGTAACCGCGGATAATAAAGGCAAATGGGTGGTCGTGTGGCAATATGGAGGCGGACAAGGAATCTATGGCGGTGGAAAGGGCACGTACTATTCCAGAAGTGGCAACAACGGCGACTCCTGGGAGCCGCAGCAGTATATACCGAAGTTGGGTGGGGGAAACCCTCATGTCACAACGGACGGAAAAGGCACGTGGACGATGGTGTGGTGGGCAATATACACCCCTCCGGGAAAGTCGAAAGCATTCTACATTCTATCTGCTGTGAGTACGGACAATGGAAAGACCTGGAGCGATCCACCACTTGTCTTACCCTATGGCCTTTCCCCCGCCGACAGTCAATGGCCACGAATTGCATCAGACGCGAAAGGCAATTGGGTAGTGGTTTGGTCATCACAAGACGACTTCAATGGGATAATTGGACCCGATCCGGACATCCTTATAGCCCAAAGCATAGACCCATCGAAAGGATGGACAGGACTTACCGCGGTGCCAAGCGCAACGAATGATTCAGGCGGCACCTTTGATTTCACGCCTCATATAGCCACTGACCGCAAAGGCAACTGGGTTGTGGTCTGGTCAACCTACGGTGACCCAAAGTGGACAATTGGCACGGACCACGACATCTTGGTTTCGAAGAGTAAAGACAATGGAACGACCTGGAGTCAACCTGAGCCATTGCATAACAACGCGACATCGGATAGCGGCCCGGATTGCAATCCGCATGTTGCCTGTGACAGCAACGGGAATTGTATCGCTGTCTGGACATCCGACGACGATCTGAAAGGCACGATTGGAAATGACCCTGACATACTGTTTGCGCGCTTTACCATTCCATAAATCGATCGCTATTACACCGATCATCTTATCGTGGATGATGAGTTGGCGGCACAAAATAAGGAGACATGATGTCCTATCGAACGAATACTTTTGACGTCGAGATTCCATCCATTGAAAGCGCCAGAAACACTCTTTTACGATTCATTGTTACCTTTCTGTTCCTGACGTTTTCGATTCCACTGCTTTCCAGCAATGGACAAACCTCAAGCGGCACCGACAAGCAAGGGGGAATCCCAAAGATTTCTTCTCATTGGCTGGACCCGGATGGTTTTGCCCGCCAGCATGGTCGAAACCCTTTGCCTGACCCCATGCCACCTTCCGTAAGTGAAACCGGAGTGGGACGTACACCAGGCAATTTCTGGGTGAACGAAGACGGCTCGGTCACTTACAATGTCCCGATCCAAGTGTTGCCCGGTCGAAGGGGTGTCCAACCCAACCTTTCGCTGGTCTATCAAAGCCGCGGTGGCAGTGGCATGCTTGGGTTACGCTGGAAGTTGGCCGGGTTGTCTTCCATCGCGCGTACCGGGCAAAACCTGGCCGACGATGGTTGTCTGCGGAGAGTGAATTTTGACGATGATGATCGATTTGCCCTCGATGGTAACCGGCTCGTAGCCATCGAAGGGACATATGGAGATCATCGAACCGAGTATCGCACAAAACAGGATATGTTCGCCAGGATCATCTCTTTCCGATCCACTTCGACTCGTCGTGGTCCGGATCGTTTTGAGGTTCATACCAAAGACGGAACCGTGCTTATCTATGGACGTAATGATCGGGACCTCCAAGACACGGCTCTGGTTATGGCGCGTCGCGGGGTGGCGCGCGCCTGGTTACTCAGCGAAGTACGGAACTCAGAGGGTAACGCCTGGCATATCACCTATATCAATGATAAGAATCCCCATCAAGTCGATCTAAACCATGACGGGATTCCCGAGTCGCTGCTGTCGGAAGAACAGGCGGAGACCGTAGAAGTCGTTCCCTTTCAGATATGGTATACCACCAATGATACGCCAGAAAGCCCGAGATACGGCGAGCGATTCGTTTATTTCGTATATGATGCTCATCCCGATCCACGTCATGGATACTTCGCGGGTGTAGTCATTGAAAACAAGCGGCGTCTGAGGGAAATTCAGGTGGGAATCCAGGATCCGGACGTGGGACGCCGCGTTCTCAAGACCTACCGTCTGGACTATACCGAAGGCCTCATAGGTTCAGAGGGGGACGACAATCGGGCGGTTTATCCGGAAGGTTTCCCGCCTCGCGGTCGCATGCTCTTGGAACGGATCAATGAGCTGGACGAAGGGGGCGTGCCCAAAGCCCCGATAGAATTCCATTGGCAACAAGGGGCCACCGTGTTCGGGGAACGTTTTGATACCGGTATCGAAGCCCCGGAGACCGCTGTATCGGGAGAAGACAGCAGAGCCTTTATGATTCCGATCGATATTAATGGCGATGGTTATACAGACCTAATGTATCCAAAAGTCCATCGTGGGACTTCCTGCTGGCACTTACGCCTGAACGATCGGACCAATAACTTCACAGCCGAAGAGGCCTTAATCACCTTCCCCACCGGTGAGCCGGCAACCCGTATGTATTTCATCAACGATCAGCTTCTCTCTCCCTTGGGTCGATCCATCGACTGGGACGGAGATGGGCATATGGATCTGTTATTAAACGACGCCAGCGAAACTTGGACGGTCCTGCGGAATCTGGGGACCGGGGAGTCGCCCTACTTTGAATTGATCAACACCGGCATCGAGATCGGCGATATCAACACCATGTGTAATACCTCACGGGCCAGTTGCCTTCCCGATTATAAGGCCCAGTTTACCTACCTCCAGGATCTGAACGGTGACGGCCTTCCGGATCTTATCTGCCGAACCTTGATCGGTTCTTACGTTTTCGACGAATTCGCCTTTGCGGACTGGATGGAAGAAAGCGCCTCCGCGCTTCGCTGGCAATGGCGCTATCGGCTGCATACCGGAAAAGGCTTCGATCCTGATCATGAGCAAATCATTTGGCAACTGGAAGACACCGCTTCACGCGATAAGTTCGACTTGCGGGTCAAACCCCTATTTCTCGACTACGACGGTAATGGCAGCGTGGATCTTCTGGTTTACCAGGGCAATGAATCCCGCAATGAATACGAACCCGGCTTCTACCAGGGTTTTTCCTTCGAGTCAGGCCTGCCGGTGCCTTTCGGCACCAATCTGCCCCATTTCACCGAACGGATCGGTGGAACACTCGTGTGGGAGCCAAGCGGTGACTGCGGAGTGGGTGGAGACGACCCCTGTATCATGCGTTTCCGGTTACGTCAAAACGTAGGCCCGGTCTTTCTGATGGATCTAAACGGCGATGGGTTAAGCGATGTCCTGCAAGCCCGCCAGTCTACGGACGCCAATTTTATCAACCTCTTGTCCTGGACCAATACGGGCGATGGGTTTTACGGCGGTTTGAACGGCAATCTGGTAGCCGGTGTCGAGCCGAGGGACCACTACTTTCTTATGGCCTCGGTCATGGACTATAACTTCGATGGTCGCGATGACCTGTTGGTGCCCGAATTCCTGCCGGGGGGACATCCAGAAAAGACCTGGAAAGTACTGCTCGCGCCATCCCATCCCTGGGGTCCTTTACCGGATGGCCCGCCTTATGGTTTCAGTCAGTATTCCTATGATTTTGGGGAAATCCTTTATGTCAACCCTCTGAGGACCCCACCATCGATAGTGCACGACAGACGGGCCCCCGCCGTAGTGGATATGAATGGAGATCAAATACCCGATCTGTTCACCTTTGACGACCATCATCTGGTTGTCAACCTCAATCGTTCTCCCGCTCCGTACTTGATTACCAAGATCCGCGACTACCCGGTTGTGGAAAGGGAAGACTGGCGTATAGAGGTCCAGTACGCCCCGACCACCGATCCTGCCGTTTACACCAGCACACCGGCGCCGGCTGTCCCCAGGGATATGCCGCTGGCCTTGAATGCTTTCAAGATGCGTCCACCCATGATCGTGGTAAAAAATTATTCTATTGACAATGGCCCCGGCCGGGACCGATTGCATTATCGAAGGACCTACCACGACTCGCGTTTCGACCATTATCTGGGCTGGTTGGGGTTCGGACAAACCACATTCACCGACGAACAGACAGGGGCGGTCACCACTACGGCCTTTGACAATTACAACCATCACGATGCAGACATCCTTTATCCTTACGGCTTCTACCCGCAACGCGGCAGACCCCTTTATCAGCTTGTCGAGGCAGAAGACGACGACGGCCGCCGATACAACACCTTCCTATCGTACCAATATTTTTATCGTCTATTGCATAGCGGCTGCACATGGTTTGTGATGGGCAATCGACAATCTTCCCGTATCGAATTCATCGATTTGGACGGCAGTTGTCAGACCTTGCGTTCAACGGACAGGATAATTCGTAATGAGGATGTGGACAATCATGGCAACATTACCAGAATCACCCAGGAGGTTGGGCAGAACGATGAACGACACACGATCACAACCATGTATACCTATGACCTCGATTATACCTGCTGGCTCATGGGTCGAATAAAGGAGGTTACCGTGGAATGGCAAAAACCGGACAGGACTGCCATTTCCCGAAGAATCGAACTGGATTACGAGCCCGGAACTACACTGGTTCGTGAGTTCCACCGGGAACCAGGCAATCCTTCCTACGCTCAAACTCGCCGCTATGAGCGTGACGAGTTCGGCAATGTAACCAAAGCCATGGTTGAGGCACGCGACAGCAAAGGTCATCTTGAAACCAATATCTATGAGTTCATTTACGACGTGTTTGAAAAAATGAACCCCCATATGGTGTTCGATTCTGAAGGGAACTTGACGCGATACGCCTTCAATGAAATGGGCCAGCCCATCATTTTCGAGGATGAAAACATGCTGATCACCCGTTTCGGTTATGACGGGCATTTCCGGCCAACGCAGTGCGAATATTTGCCTACCTGCCTCCAATCGACCACCCGCTATAAGACGGAGGACATCCGGGAAAATGGTCACCTGCATCTGGTAACGGAGACCACATGGGAGGTACCCGACGGGCCTCTCGACTACGTGGTGAAGTCGACCTTCGACCGTCTGGGGCGCGCCGTTCATAATGCACACACCGCCTTCGACGGCAATTGGTCGGTCACCAGTCTGCAATACGATGACCGCGGTCAATTAGGTCGAGTCTATCTGCTGGCATCGCGTAGCGAGTCGGAACGGTATAACCCCGGTGACGTTTACCTGGATTATCAATATGACCGACTGAACCGGCCGTTGGAAGTGCGCGATTCCTGTGGTAACCATACCTTCACCAACTACTTGGGGAAACGTCTGGATCGAACCGACTCGGTGGGAAACACCACCACCTATCACTACAATACTTTAGGACAACTCATACGAGTCACAGACTCCATAAATAGAGACTGGAAATTTGGCTACGGTGCTTTCGGCCTGATCGAAAAACTCGAAGACCCGGCGGGCAATACTTTCATTCTTCACTACGACCTTTTGGGCCGAATCAAAGGAAAAGAAGATCCATCGGCAACCGGTTTTTATATCTACGGCTACGATGGTTTCGATCGGCTTACGCTGATTGAAGATCCCAAATTCGTTCGAACTCATTTTGAATACGATCGCCTGGGACGACTTACGATCCGGCGTGATCCGGAAGCTGTGTTGAAGTATTCATACGACGATACTGTTCGCCGGGCTCGAGGCAAGCTCTGGTCGGTGAAGACCCCCACCAATGAAAAACGTTACACTTACAACGACCAAGGCTTGGTGATGGAAATCACGAATCGGGTGGGAGGTGAAAATTATACGGATCGCTTCAGTTACGATGCCTTTGGTCGGTTAATCGAGCATGAATTCCCATGGGGCCCGCCCGTGCCTGACGGTGAGGTGTTTCGGCGAGTGCCCTTCGCTGTACGCTATCACTTTCAATGCAATCTGATTCAACGGGTATCCGATCGTAACGAGCACAATCCCGCGGATGAGACACAATCGTATTGGCGGGCACTGGAAAGGGACGCCGCCGGCCGGGTCAGGCGAGAGTTATTCGGCAACGGAATTGAAACGACCTACGAATTCGAAAACAATGGGTGTGCCTTTGGCTATAGCAATCTGACGGCCATCCGAAGCCCGATACAGGATTTGACTTACGAATATTACCCCGATGGCAGTCTTCAGGCGCGGGTTGCCGGGGGGCTTCCCATCGTTAAACGTCAGGAATTCACTTATGACAAGCTCCTGCGGCTTCAAAGGATCATCACCAGCAACACGGCCACCGGAGGCGTGGAGGAAACTCAGTCGGTGGAATACGATGCCATCGGAAATATTAAGAACCGATCAGACGTCGGGAGCTACTATTACGAGCCGCCCCATGGCTATCAACCGCATGCTGTGACCCGGGTGCTCCGGCCAGAGGGTAGCGAGGAAAATTACACTTACGACTCGGCCGGTTTTATGACGTCCATGGTACGACCGAGGCAACGGATCGACATTGAAACGAACAATTTCGGCAAACCCCGACGCATCGACGTAAACAGCCAGAAAATCGAGTTTGAGTACGATGCGTTTCTAAATCGCGTCCGCAAGCTAAGCGAGTCCTCGGAGATAAGATACCTCGGCGGCTTGACCCATTCCCGAATATTCGACGACACTCCGGATCATGAGGTCTACCGCTACAACCTGGGCAACTTCGAGGTCATCTGGGAGCAACGCGGGGAAGAGGCAACCCGCTCTATTCTTTATAAACACCTGGATCATCTTGGTTCTCTCAACGTCATTTCCGACTCGATCGGCACACCCTCCGATCACTTGTTTTTTGACAGTTTCGGTTGGCCGCGGCAACAATATTTCAATGGACCCCGGACCAATTTGAGTCATTGGGGTTGTATCCAAGGATTCACCGGCCATGAACATGACGAAGACTTCGGCCTAAACCTGATCAACACCGGTGGACGTTTATACAATGCCGGACTTGGGCGTTTCACCAGCCCGGATCCCGTCATTCAGTTTCCGGAGAACGGTCAGAGTCACAATGCCTACAGCTACGTACTGAACAACCCCATGACTTTCACCGACCCAACCGGTTATGAAGTGGTTTACGATGCGGGGGGGTTAACTTGGTTCATGGGGGGAGAGTCCGGAGGCATGAGTTTTCCATTCGATATTGGGCAGTCCGGGATGAGCGACCCTTTTTGGGATGACCCCAGGTTGAGTGGAGGACCCTCTTCCCAGGACATTTCCGCACCCGGAGCACCCTCAACCTTCGATAATGGAGGAATGTCAACCACACAAGCCTTCAGCGACACCGGTCTTGCGGGCGCTCCCGGTGGTGCCTTAGCCTTAAGCCCCGTAGTAAGGCACGAATTAAGGGAAATACTTCAAGGCGCTGGATTGCTGTTACGTTCTTTGCTTGCGCCCCTTGCTCTTGATGGTCATGATCCTATTGATCCATCCGATTATCCCAGTCATGCGGATTACCAACGACAGGTTCATGCCAGGAATCAAGCCAGTTGGATGGTTTGGGGGACAGCGGGCGGGATTGCCTTGGGTGAAGGGATAGCGGCATTCTCTGCTGCCAGAAGTCTGCCGGTTGCATCCACCTCAGAGGCCATGCTGACCCTTAATCCGGCCGATGAAGCCATAGTGACGGCAACCATCGAACAAGTTTTGGCCAATGGAACGTTCAACGGGCGAGTAATCGTTCTGACGAGTAGAGCTAGAGCATTTGGGGGCCTTACCGATGATGCAGCGGAATGGGCGGCGGGTCAATACGCCGATGATCTCGCTCGTCTCGGAATTGATGCCGAAACGATCAACGCGGCCAACGCCAGAAATTTTGTTCCCCCGGAATTCAGGCATCTCTTCCCGAACGGGAGGTGGACCATCGAGCAAAACTGGGCTTGGGTCCGAGTCGCAACTCAGGACGGAGCGATCGGAGTTTTGCGTTCACCAGTTGGCCCGACTACGGTCCTCCACAGCACGGTCCTCAACCCCGGCGCTGCAATGGGACGTCATGGGTTGTCGGTTTTTGGCCGTGAGATTGTCTGGATGTTGACCGCCCCACGTCCCTATGTGATGGTAGGGGGAAGATTTTTGGTGCCTCGATCAACGGCGATTTCAATTTTGGGACGTTAGTGCTATAAGCAGGCAAAAGGGAGAGCGGAATGGTTATATTTAAAATATGAAGTGTTGAAAATAAAAAGAAATCACCTGACGGCCGGATTGAGGCGACGCAGTAATCCGGACGACTCATCCGTGCCGTTGAATCATTCGAAAAAGTATATCGTTTAATTAGTAAGTAAGGAATTCATAAGGATTTATGATGAATAGGATTGATGGAATCAACATCTATATGGCCTTCGGGTGTCAAGAAAAAACTATCCCTTTCAATCGGATTTCCTGACAAGCGATTCGGTGGTTCCGGCTTGCATCTTCGATTATGAGCGTCAGCGCGTTTTGAATAACGTGTCTGCACCAAACAACTCGGGATTAACCGATCTACCAAAAGGTTCTTTGACAATCAGCGTGCCGCCTTCAGACGACTTCAGAATATATTTCGCGTCCCTTATCCCGGCGCAGTCAAAGAAATCGGCTCGTCCGCCGGAGCAGAGCGTCCAGTTCGGGTGTCACTCGGAAAAGGGGCAGAACGCGATCATCAACTACCAGGATATCCGTATCCGTGGATGGAGCCGGAAGGTACCGCCAATCAAGCGCAACGAGCTTCGGGTATTTGGTCCACTCTTTTTTGGCAGTCAGGCTGCATGGTTTCAATCGAGAGCATCAGGTCCACCCGTGTGATCTCAGTTAGGCCGCAAGCCGGCACCTTCCGGTTCCAAGCCCATTTCTCGAAGAATCGTTTCATGTCAAACGCCTCTTTGTTTTTCAGCATAAAGTAGATGGCCCGGCCCAGCTTGTGGGTAAAGATGCCCAGGGCCTTGCCTTTGTTGTATTTTCGCTCCAGTTTGGATACGAAATATTTGGCTTCAGCAGATCCTCTGAGCATGAGGATAGCGGCATCCTTGACCGCCCACTTGACCAGTTCGCTGCATCGCCTGGAGATATACATGCGCCGGCGCAAAAGATCCCGGCTGGCCCGCCATTTTGCCGGATAGGGATAAGCAGTCGGGAAATTGCCGCCTTTGAGCAGCATGGTGATTTTGTAAGAATCGATTTTATCGTTTTTGGTTTTGCCGCCGTGAATGGCTTTCATTTATAATGTGTGTCCGAGGACAAACTCGATATGGTGATCGGCGCAAAGATCGGCCGGCCAGTACAAGCAGAAGACACATTCAACGCCGACAACAACATCTTCGATGAAGGGAAAGATCCGTTCGAAAAACAGTTCAGGGTCGGTTTTGATGTTCTGATGAACAACGACTTTTCCGTTATGGTTCAAGATGCAGACATGCAATTTTTCAGGCATAAAGATCGACACAACGGTAATACTTGTGCAACTGATTGTAAAATTTCATGGTATGGTCTCCTTTGGGTGAAAAGGTTAATGAAAGTGTGGACTTCCATTATATCCTTCATCTGAAGGAAGGCCATAACTAGCATCAACACGGACGGCAAAAAGCGCCGCTCTTTTATCGCTTTGCTTTTTGCTGCTGGTTATTCTGGATGTTGGCGTGTCAGTCACATTGAAAAGAGTTACCGTCCAAGCCTAAAAAGAAAAGGAGATATTATTATGAAAGACAACGACCGTAAACCCACAACCAACGATGCGGGGATCCCCGTATCCAGCGACGAGTTTTCCCTTACCGTGGGACCCGACGGCCCCATCCTACTTCAAGACCACTACCTCGTCGAGCAGATGGCCAACTTCAATCGGGAGATGATTCCGGATCGTCAACCCCATGCGAAAGGCTCGGGGGCTTTCGGACACTTCGAGGTGACCCGGGACATCACCGCTTACACCAAGGCGGCCGTGTTCCAACCGGGCACGAAGACCGAAGTGCTGGCCCGGTTTTCAACGGTGGCCGGCGAGAGCGGCAGCCCCGACACCTGGCGGGACGTGCGTGGTTTTGCGCTCAAGTTTTACACCACCGAGGGCAACTACGACATGGTGGGGAACAACACACCGGTGTTCTTCGTGCGCGACCCTATGAAGTTCCAGGACTTCATTCACTCGCAGAAGCGTCGTGCGGATAACGGACTGCGTGATAACGACATGCAGTGGGACTTCTGGACCCTGTCTCCTGAATCCGCTCATCAGGTCACCATCCTCATGAGCGATCGCGGCGTCCCCAAGAGCTATCGGCACATGAACGGCTACACGAGCCACACCTACATGTGGATCAACGCCAAAGGCGAACGCTTCTGGGTGAAATACCACTTCAAGACCGACCAGGGCATTGATTTCCTCACCCAGGAGGAGGCCGACCGGATTGCTGGCGAGGATGCCGACTACCACCGCCGCGACCTGTTCAATGCAATCAGGCGAGGGGACTACCCCAGCTGGACGCTAAAGGTGCAGATCATGCCCTTCGAGGAAGCCGAGACCTACCGTTTCAATCCCTTCGACCTGACCAAGGTGTGGCCTCACGGCGACTATCCGGTGCACGAGGTGGGGCGGTTGACACTCACCCGCAACCCCATGGACTTCCACACAGAAATCGAGCAGTCGGCCTTCGAGCCGAACAACCTTGTGCCGGGTATCGGCCCCAGCCCCGACAGGATGCTGCTCGCCCGCCTGATTTCTTACGCCGACGCCCACCGGGCCCGCCTAGGGGTCAACTACAAGCAGATCCCGGTCAACCGGCCGAAATGTTCTGTACACAGCTACAGCAAGGGCGGTGCGATGCGGATAATGAACGTCTCCGATCCCGTGTATAAGCCGAACTCCAAGGGCGGCCCCAAGGCCGACCCCGCGCGCTATCCCGAACAGGCTGTCTGGAATGCCAGCGGTGAGTTCATCCGTGCGGCCTATACCAAGCGTAAAGACGATGACGACTGGGGGCAGCCCGGTACTCTGGTGCGGGAGGTCATGGATGACGCCCAGCGCGACCGCCTCGTGTCCAACGTGGTCGGACATCTGAAGAACGGAGTGTCCGAACCGGTGCTGGAGCGTGCGTTCGAATACTGGCGCAACATCGACAAGGAGATCGGCGATCGCATTGCCAAGGGCGTACAAGGGAGCTGATCTCAGCATACCAGTGAGAGATCTCAAGAAATGAAAGCCATCAGCGAATCGGGTAGCCGGGGGTTTTTCTCCCCCGGCTCCCACACCGCCCGGCATGCGGGTCCGCACTGGGCGGTTCGTTGAAGTTGCCGGGCCGTAGCCGGGTTATGGATCTTCGCCCACCGTTCCTTGAAAGATAAAAACCCTTGATCCATGAGCCGTTTATTGGGCATGCCGGTTTGCGTCGGGCAAGATGCCAAGGTCCTTTAGAACTCATGGCTATGGTAATGGCATGCGGCCTCCTTCGGCTGAAAGGATGAATGAAAGTGTAAATTTTCATCATATCCTTCATCTGAAGAAAGGCCGATAAAGGGGATCGGTCACAAAAACCATCTTGCGCCCACCTCCGCATCCATGATTTGTGTAAATTCAATTTGTTCCGTCAAAATCGCGTTTTCCGCATATCGACTTTCACTCTCCATGACACCAAACGAGTGTAATTGAATAATCAAAGAACAAAAGCTTGCCCCGACCGGGTAGCAAGCTTTTGTTCCGGTTTGTCAAACCATCGATCCGTTATGTCCGGAACGGGTGTTAAAAATCCCTGCAATCCCCTTCCTCCATCGGGATCACTTCTTCCGGCTTGATCTGTTTTCCCTTCATCAAGGGGATTTTCTCGCACCTGCCGCCTTTTCCAGAAAAATGAAGCGGCTTCCGAACCATGGACGAAAGTCCGCCGGACGAGGTTTTCATTTCTCTTTGTCCCGCGGAATCAAGGTGATCGCCATTTCTTCTACCGTCAACCAAGGCGATCATCGCTCGGATAATATCCTCCGTCTGCCGCGCTTGGGCATTCATTGCCTCAGAGGCGGAAGAGCTCTCTTCGGCATTCGCCGCGGTCTTCTGGGTCACATTTTCCATCTCCGAAACGGCCCGGTTGAGCTGATCAATCCCCTGTGCCTGCTCCTGAGAGGCCGAGGCAATCTCTTCGACTAAACTACATACCTTGGAAGAAATTTCAACATTCTCTTTAAAGGCTTTCTGGGTCTGTTCCGTCAGATCCCGACTTTTCTTTACCGCGGCAATCGTGTTTTCGATCAAAGCGGAGGTATTTTTGGCCGCATCGGCCGCTCGTATCGCCAGGTTGCGCACCTCGTCCGCCACCACGGCAAATCCGGCACCGGCCTCTCCGGCCCGGGCCGCTTCCACGGCCGCATTGAGGGCCAGCAGATTTGTCTGGAAGGCGATTTCATCAATAGTCTTGACGATCTTTCCCGTCGCCTCGCTCGTCTGCATCGCCTCCTGGACAGCTTCCGCTGTGTGGCTTACATGTCCGTTCACCTTATCCACGATCGTCGCCACATCCAACATAAGAGCCTTGGCCTGACCGGCGTTATCGGCGTTATGCTTGGTCATTGATGCCATCTCTTCAAGGGAGGACGAAGTCTCCTCCAATGATGAAGCCTGTTCCCCGGCACCCTCCGCTAGGCTTTGACTGGCGGATGAAACCTGTTCGGCGGCTGCCGACACTTCCCTGGCCCCATGATTCATAAAATCCATTTTTTGCAGAATCGGACGGACAATGGTACGAGTCAGGAAGTAACCCAGAACGGCCATAAAACCTCCCACAATAAGCCCGGCCATCAGGATTGACCAGATCACGGAACTGATCATGGCCTCCATCGCCGTGCGGTCCTTCCCGATAAAGTACATGCCGGCGATCTTGCCGTCTGCGCCGATAATCGGCCAGTAAGCCGTATTGTAGTTTTTGCCGACAATCTTGTTGCGGTCCAGGAATTGTTGTCCTTTCTGTAAAACCGTCTCGATGACCACCGGGTTATCCATTCTCGTCCCGATTAGACGCTTACCGTCCCGTTCCAGTGTGGTCGATACCCGCTGGTCTCCCTGGAAGATGGTACATTCGATCCCGCAAGTTTTCTTGATCCCGTCAACAAAAGAGGTTGTTGAGCTCAGACTCATCCCTGGGGTAACTGTTCCGATGATGCGGCCGCCGGCCTTGACGGGAGCACCGGCCAGCAGGCTGAACTTCACCGATTTCCCCTCTTCCAAGCCTACCGTTGTTTCACCTGATAGAGCCTTTTTCACATTGATCTGATCCGTAATGTAGTTACCCGTATCGTTTGAATGGCCCTGGGCCAGAATCTTCCCTTCATGATCGGCCAGGATCACCAAGTCCAGACCATAGTTTGACATGAAGGCCCTGGCCATTTCCTGGAGCCTGCCTGTCTCTTTTTTCTCCATGGAAGAAATCAGGTAAGGATCAGCGGCCATTGCTGCTGCCGCTTTTTTTGTCTTCTCCATAACCTGCTGGATAATATCCTTAACCGTATCGGCGGTTGCCGCAATTTCTTTTTCCGCCTGCTTGTCATACCCTGTCGATAAATAATAATTGACCAAGCCGAAGGTAGAAAAACCGAGAACCGCAACCGTCATTAGAATCAACCCGACAATCTTCCCCGACAAAGACAACCTCATCTTGCGCATAGATATCTCCTTATCTCTTTCCTATTTATGCAACCGCCTGGAGAGTGACCATTTCATCACATCCCAGCACCTTCCCGATATCCAGTAAAATCTTTACTCCTCCCTTAACCTTTGCGATCCCCGTAATGTATTCGGTATCAACCTTAGTGCCAAATGCAGGAGTATCCTCAATATCTTCGGCACCGATATTCAGAACCTCGGAAACGGAATCAACTACGATTCCCATCATGAGACTGTTCTGCATACCGTCCGCGATATCGACAACAATAATGCAGGTTCGTTCGTTGTATTCGATCGGTTCCATCCCGAATTTCAGACGAAGATCGATAACGGGGATCACCTTGCCCCGGAGATTGATAACCCCCTTCATATACGTCGGCATCCGGGGAATGGACGTAATTTTCATAATACCGATGATTTCTTTTACCTTCAGAATTTCCAGACCGTACTCTTCTCCCGCAAGTTCAAAGGTGAGATACTTTCCCTCCTTGCTTTGCAAAGGAATTGTCTCTTTCGGAATCTGCATTGATTCGGCGCTCATACTCCCAACCTCTCTTTAGTCCAATTTGTTGTCATGTCGTTTTTTTCGACAATCCCCGCTAAAAATCTGTAAAATTCGAATCTCCCATTTGGATCAACGCTTTCGGCCATGTATCGTTTCCGAAGCAAAGGCGCTCACATTTTCATTGATGGCGCTTCGCATATTGTTTTCCATCGTAGCTTTCCTTTCATAAACGGGAATCGTTCCTCCTTCATATATCGGAATTTGGTTTCTCTTATCCGTCTTTCCGTAGATTCCAGCAATCGGATTTGATTTATCTCAGCGCGGAGGCGATGAATCGACAGTCCTGAAGACAAGAATTGACCCAGCAATCGGACCGCCCATGATTCGTGGGTGTGGTTGCGCTTGCTTGCCTGGCAGGTCCCGATCTTCCCATTTAAGTACTCAATGACAGATAGAGACCCAATACGGATTACGCCGTCTTCGCAATGCCACTTCATCACCAGACAGGAAAGAAAAACAAAACAAAGATCCGAGCAACTTTATTGGGAACGAATGTTTTCCAATCGACAAGAAATAAAAATAACTTTACAAATTATCCGCGGAATTTGAAAATAAAGCAAAAAAGATATGTCAACTCATACGGAGGTCATATCAAGTTATTCTCCCTGTCGGCACTTTTTCCCGTCCGATGGGAAGGGGGGCGGGTATTTGTTCCTGCTACGACGTTTCACTGCGCACATCGCTTGATTCAAATATAATGCGGGCTAGGAGGGAAAAGGGATACCGGAATGGAAATTGGAAATCCTCTCGCTTTTTCGGGGCACATCCAACGGCAGGCGGCCGAGCGAAATCATTTCTGTTTTTGAATTGGCCCTGTTGCCTACGACAAGAATTGAGGGCGATTCGGTTCGAAGAATCATATGATGTGTCCCGATAAATACATTTTACAAAAACCAATGCGATACAAACGGCAAAAGGAAAGGATGCCTTCCTAACGAATAAATCCTGGATGTCCACAGGCCCCGCGTATTTAAGCCCTTTTTGAAAAAAGGACCCGGCGAATGAAGAGTAAAAAAAATAGCATTCCGGAAGATGGCCGATCCGGATTCAAATCAGTCGTAAAACGTTCGGGCGCTAGCGGAAGCGGCAGGCAATGGAAGCGTCATCCTGATCGGCCACTCCATGGGCGGCTCGGTAATCGCGGAGGCGGCCCGACTCATGCCGAATCGTGTAATCGGCCTGATCGGCATCGATACGCTTGAAAACATAGAATACCCGATGACTCGCCAGGAGCTCGAAAAAATGATCTCACCCTTGGAAAAAAATTTCCGAACCGAAAGTCGGCGATTCATTGGTGAGATGATTTCACCCGGCAACGATCCACAGCTTCGTGATTGGATTCTCGCGGATATATCGGCCGCCCCGTCTGCCGTTGCCCTAAGCGCCATGAATGAAATGATGACACAATACGTCACGACGGAAGCGGCCGGGGTATTTGAAAATATCCGCATTCCCGTCATAACCGTAAATGGAGATCTGTGGCCCATTGACTATGAAGCAAACCGGCGGCATATGTTTTCTTACGACGCGATTGTTCTGAAGAAAGCGGATCATTTTTTGATGATGAATCGTCCGGAAGAATTCAACCGGGCACTGGAGAAAGCGATACATAGGCTTTCAGGAAAATCGGCTCGGTAAAGAAGCCGAAAACAATATCAGGAGCTTTTATGCCTTATGTGAATATCAAGGTTACCAGAGAGGGCGTTACCGCGGAACAAAAGAGTGAACTCATCAAAGGAGCAACCGACCTCCTTGCCAGAGTCTTGGGAAAGAACCCGGCGACAACGGTTGTGGTCATCGATGAGGTCGATACCGACAACTGGGGTATCGGTGGCGAGTCGGTAACAAAAAGACGGCTGCGTGGCCTGTAATCCATCTCCCCCGGGTTGCCTTGCCGACTGCATGACGAAATAGTGATACAATGGGAAAGATATCTAATCTGCCGCCGCAAGGAAAGTCATCCGATTTACCGCGCTCGCCGGTACGACCCGGTCGCTCTTCAGAAAAAAAGATAGTGGAGAGGCTGTATATTATTAAAGCAGGTTCCACGTTTCCTGATGCCGCAAGACCGTTTGAGGATTTTGAATAGAGCACTTTATTCCTAAATATTTAAATTCATTTTATGTTCACGGGGCGTGACAAAAGTGCGGAAATTCTCCCATTCATTTATCTTTAGCAACATATACTGGGAGTAAAGCGGTTCTCCCAGGAATTCTTTTAAGAATCGGCTGTTTTCCGCTTCGACCAGGGCTTCAAACATATTCCTGGGCAGAAAGTTCGTATCCATCAAGCGGGAAGCATGGTTTGTTTTATAGGTATTACAGTTATCCGGATCACCGCAATCTATCTTTTCTCGAACCCCCTGGAGTCCCATTCCGATCAGCAACGCGATTTGCATATAGATGTTGCCGGACGGGTCTGGTGAACGGATTTCAATTCTTGTATCTTTCGCCCCTTCCGCGTAAGGTATCCTGACCATGGAGCTACGGTTCTTGATACCCCACCCTCTTGCAATGGGAGCTTCTTTTCCGACCACATACGCTTTATAGGAATTAAATGTCGCCGCCATTACAATGGATGTCTCTCTGGCGTATTTTAAAATTCCTCCAATGAACCGACGGGCGGTTTCACTGAGGTTATCCGAAGTATCCGGTTGGTAAAACAAATGATTTCCATTTTTGTCCTGAGCGGAAATATGAATGTGGAGCGCATTTCGGTTAAATCCGTTAAAAGGCTTCGGCATAAAGGTGGCGTGTAAATTCTTCTCATAAGCCACCCTTTTGGTGATATAGGAAAACAGAACGGTACGGTCGGCCGCCCTCAGGGGATCAACACAACCGAGATTGATCTCGTGTTGAGAGGGGGTGACTTCATGGTGCATTTTCTCAAACTGAATCCCGCATTTTTTTAAAATCGCCACGATTTCTTTTCTCACGGCTTCTCCCTTATCTCGCGGATCGGCCTGGAAGTAGCCGGCATTGTCTGTATGGATATCCTTGCTGAATTCATCGGCGGTTAACAGGAAAAACTCATGTTCAGGAGCCGTAAGAAAATAGAAACCGAACTCCTCTTGGGCGTGTTTTACCACTCTTTCCAGCAATGCCCTGGGATCCAGTGGAGATCGTTCACCGTATTCTTCGTTAATCTTGCCGATTAAAAACCCAAGGTTTTCTTTGGCAAATTCCACCTTTCGAAAGGTTTCCGCCAAGGGGATCAATAACTTATCGCTGTTTTCCACCGTTCCGTAACCAGGAACGGAACTGCCATCAAAACCAACTCCTTTCTTGAAAAACGATTCAATGTTTCCTGCATTCACCTGAAGCGTGACCGGTCGACCGTTGAGATCCGTCGTAAAAATCTGCAACGTGTTCACCTCACGAATTTTTTGCTCTAATTCTTTTACGTTTAACATCCTTGATTCCCCTGCTGTCAGCCACTGAAACGATCTGATTACCCGGTTGTCTGTTTTACGAATGTAAACCGGCCATCAGACGAAAAGGATACGATCGGATGGAAAAATATAACGTACCAGGGACAAATAAGCCAGAGGAAATTTGGAGAATGGACTTATCGATGGACGGATTGCCGCAATATTACGATCCGGCTATTTCAACCGATATGCCGCCGAAATGCGGAATTGATTCCCCATGAACCTTGAACCGCACATTGCACGAGGAATTAAAAACCGAAAACTCAGGCGATCATGCCGGAGATAAAAAATGAATTGTCCAAACATTGGGAGCGGATATACACTTCAAGCTGTTTCCAGTGTAATTCAGCCTGCGATATATTTTAAATATTCCACGGAGTACACCACAAAAGGCATAACCTCGTCGATTCGTCCAGTTTCCGCGTTCGGCTCAATTTTTGACGGTTTCGCAAAGAAAACATGCCGCACTTCATTCTTTGTCATCGTATCGTACTCTTACGTGCGCCTCATTCTTCAGGATTCTCGCCTTGTCTCCGGATCTCCGGAATCAATATGGGATACGGAATCACAAATCCGAGCCCAATCCTGGGCCCTCTTCGCCTACCTCGTTTTTATTCGATACAGATGGTTGCCGGCTTTCCTTGAGTGATCGAACGACCGGTTCCGTTGGCGATTCCTCGTCACTGCCCAAACCCGGCAAAAAATCCCGGAACACTTCACCGTATATATCCCAGATCGTCACGAACAAAGCGGCAATGATCGGACCGATGATAAAGCCGATCACACCGAACAGGGCGATACCTCCCAGCGTGCCGAAAAAAATCATCAAATCGTGCATCTGGGTGTCTTTACCGACCAGCCTCGGGCGCAGCACATTATCCAGACTTCCCACAACCAGGCCGCAAAAAAGAGCCAGACCGGCGGCTTTGAGATAGCTTCCGCCGACTGCCAGAATAATCGCGGCGGGCACCCATACGAGGGCTGACCCAAGAGCCGGGATGATCGACAGGACCGTCATAACCGTTCCCCAGAAAACCGCGGCGTCAATTCCCACCGCGGCAAAAGCCAGACCCGCAAAGACGCCTTGCAGCAAACCGATGAGAGCCGTTCCCTTCAGCGTTGCCCGGGTCACCGAAGTGAATCTTTCCAGCAGACGTTCTTCATCATGCTTCTCAAGCGGCAGGTAATAAAGGATGCGATTGAGAAGAATTCCGCCGTCGATCAGAAAAAAGTAGCTGATATACAGGAAAACAAAGAAGATAAAGATGAAATTGACGGTGCCGATCGCCCCCGCGGACAGGCTGTTGACAAGTAAGACGCTGATCTTGCTCGCTAATTCCCCGGCCTTGCTGATGATCTGTTCGTGATAGGGGAGTATTTCATCATAAAAAGGAATCCGCTGCAGATATTCGGAAAAGGCAGCCGGTTGAGCGATTTGTCGCTGAACCCAGGGTGTGACGGATTGCCCTACCTTCACTGCCTGGGCCGTTATGATGCTCACCAGTCCGGACAGAGGCACCAAAACCACAAGGCAGAACAACAGCAATATCGAAAGGGAAGCCACTCTGGGTCGACCGCCGAGCAGCCGGGTGATCTTGCGGAAAATCGGCTGCGCCAGGGCGGAAAAGATGCCTGCCAGTAAGAGAGCCATGAGGAAGTGTCGGATCATCGAAAGGAAAAGCGCTGAAATCAGAAAGATCAGCGACAGCAGGACAATATTGCTGATGGTATGACGTTGCATGCTTTTGCCTCGGTTTATCGGAATGGATCGCGCTCAATGCGCATGGGGCATCGGAACATCTATCATCCCCGGCGGCCGCCTCCGGACTTTTACCGGCCATAACCCGGTCCGGATGCGCCGGAAATTCAACCGCAACCGGTTCTTGTTTTGCCGATTCTATACCCGGACAGGGGAAATATCAAGAAAGGATCCGGCCGGCGAATTTCCTCATATTCGAGAAAATTGAGGCGGCGGGAACCGAGAAGCGGAAAACGACTTACGTTTCGAAGACTTATTCATAAGGTTTTAATGATCTTATGCCGATAAAAGACAAGTCGAATGAATTGCCCGAACACGACACGGAGGTCGGACCGGAAGGTGGATTTTGAAATTTTTTCCAATTGCATAAACCGGTCCCGAATAAAATTTAAACACGGGGGTTAAAAAATGAATCGAAGGTTGTCATTATTTTTTATGCTGCTGGTTTTTATCAGTACGCCGTTCTCTGTTTCGGCGGCTGTACAGGAAGATGCCGTTCTTCAGAAATATTTTACCCTTTATCAATCTCAGGATAAGGATCCGTATACCCTTTACTATCCGATCGAAGTCACCAGACCCGGCGAAATCACCATCAGCGTGAATGTCAGCGCCCTTGACCCGAAACCGAAAAATCAGAATTACGAACCGCTCCGGATTATTCTGGTGGATAGCCGGGCCTTCAAGAAAATGGAGCCTTCCCAGTGGAAAAAATGGGCCATGAATGTAAATGAGTATAACCCGTTGGAATATATCGCGGGAGACGAGATACGAGCCTTTGTGAAGGGGGTTAAAAAATTATTCGGCAAGAAGGATAAGAAGCCTTCCTATTATCATGGCCAGATGGCTTGCGGCAAGGATATCGAGGGGCGATCTGAAACCATCCGGCACGCCGTGGACGACCCGGAATTCAATAAAACTCAAGGCCGCTATGTGATCATTTTCCGCAACATGGCGAAAATGAAGGCGAACGGGACCCTGTATATCAGCTACCCGGGCGAAAAGAGCGAACTGGACCCGGAGGCGGAAAAATTATTTGATATCTATCCGGACCTCACCGTAGAGGATGTGAGCTTGAACAACGAAAAACTGCTTACCGTCAAGGTGGCGAACCGTTCCGGCGGAACCGGCGTTCATATCGGACGGTGGAAGCAGACAGGACCCGATGCGATCACACTTCATGCCGATGTGGAGGGCCGCGGCTATGGAGTGACACTGCCTGCCGCCGACCCGGCTGGAAGGCTCCGGCGGCCCAGGAGTTCCCTTACCTATGTATTTGACAAGGTCAAGATCACAAAATCGACCCGAGTGACCGTTACGGTTGATGCTACCGGAAAGGTGATGGAGACAGATGAAAACAACAATTCCAAAACCGTGCAACTCGGCCCCCCGACCGCGACATTGATCCCGCAGACCATCACCGGCCGTCCGGACCTGACGGTAAGCGGAATCAGACTCGATGCGGGCAAGCGGATCGTCGTGGAAATCGCCAACATCGGAATCGCGGGCCTCGATCCGTCGCTGTGGAACAGCGGCAGTCAGCCCCATCTGAATCTTAAAATGAACGGAAACGGTTGGTCGAATGTGTCTCTGGCCATGGTCGACAGGGATAAAAATCTGGCAAAACCGGGAGGTCGCGCGCTTTATTCAACCGGTTATGTCCTGAGGCAAAATGCAACCGTCAGAGCGACGATTGACGCGGATAACGTGATTGCCGAGGGCAATGAGAGCAACAATACTACCGAGGCAGCGCTGAGACCTTGAACCGGTTTCCTTGAAGCGCGGGGAACGAAGGAACCGCCCGGGACGGACGGGATATCGGCATCATCCGAAACAATTTTGATCCGCCGGAGTGCCGGGCATATCGATCTGCAACGAGTCATTCCCCGTTTTGAAGCCGGAGGAATTCTTCCGGCTTCAAAACAAAAAAACCCGCGGGTACAATTATTGGATCGGGAAAATCCTTTCCGCAAAGACCGTGTTGTTTCTGCCGAATACGACAATTTTTACGATGTCCCATCCCTGTTTCCATTTCTCCACATCAACAAAACTTTTGCATACCGTTGTCGCGTTGGCGGGAAGATCACAGCTTTTACCGCCCGCGGGTGAAAAATTATCGGGACTGCTGTTTTTCGCGGTATATTTCTGCACGACAAGATCGCATCCGGGAACTTGGCCGGTGTTTTTAATATGTGCCGCAACATACTTATCGCCGATTTCAAAACGCTCGATGACGAGGGAAGGATTTCCGATAGGCGGAAAATCGATAATTTTCTCATCATATGTTACCCCGGCCTGTAACGGCTTGAAAGCAACCTTGAATTTATCACCCAATAGTTTTCGACTCCATTGTCCCTGAACGGTTACTTTCTGGTTTTTCTCAAGATTAAATTCGACAGCAGGCCCTTCCATCCATTTTCCATAGACGGCAAGGTACTGATAAGGAATGGCGAGAGACTTTCCGATGTTGAAGTTCTGGGGGTTTGAGATGCGGGCCTGCCACGTCCCGTTACAACAGTCGGCGGGCCATAGCTGGACCGCCTCTACCTTGACAACGGAATAATACACCGACAGCATCTGCTGTTTGTCGATCTTGATCTCTTTTTGCGGAGTCTGGACACCACCGGGTAATTTTGAGGCCGGTATCTTCATCTGAGCGCAGACAAAAGCGGGAAGGATGAGGATCAGGCAAAGAACCACCGGGAAAACACAGGACTTACGAAAAAGACAAGACGAATTCTGTTGCATGTGGAGCCTCCTTTGTAACGATTTGATCTATATTATCGGTTGTTGGGAACCGGCGTTTGGAAAGTGCCGAGAATAAGGGGGGGATTCTCGCATGTCAAGAAGATTTTATCCCAATCGGTTGGAAACGGGGCTGCCTTCAAAGAAACCGTACGATCCGAAGGGATTCAAGCTTTCGTCACTTTTCATTTCAGTTACTTCCGGCACTTTTATCCGAAAAAACTCGGGTCCGTGTAACAGAATGAAGATATGGAAAAGGCGGTTCCGGCGGGACCGGTTTTCAGCTTTTTAAAAACGCAATCGGCGGAATAGAAATCGGACCCGTGACGGCATGGATTTCAGAGCTGAATACCGGTAAGTTATCAATGGTATTCTTAATGATTCATTTAGTGATACAGGTGTTCCCTCCCCTTCTCACTGCATCTTCAGAAAAAAGTTCTCATAAGAGGCCAACTCTTCCAGTAGCTCCAGGCGAACTTTTTGATCGCGTTCTATGGCACAGCGCAACCGTAATGCGCAAAACTTCGTACAGATCGAGTTCTTCAGGTTAAAACTGCCGAAACATCCCAAGTAGTCCTCGAAAGAAATATGTTCATCCGACTTTTTATTCATATGGAGTCCTTGACTTTCATCAATGAAAGCATTTCGTCGTGAATCATGCCGTTGGTCGCCAGAATCTCTTTTTTGCCGATGGTGAAAGAATTGTTGGAAAAATCGGTTACAACGGCGCCGGCTTCCCGCGCAACCAGCATTCCGGCCGCCGTATCCCAGGGTTTCAGGTTTTGTTCCCAGAATCCATCGAATCTTCCGCATGCCACGAAGCAAAGATCCAGTGCGGCGGAACCCAGCCTCCGTATCCCTTGAGAGGCTTTTAAACAATTGGAAAAGCGGGTCAACAACGGTTCGATCATCGAATGGAGATCATAGGGGAAACCGGTTACCAGCAGGCTTTCCGAAACGGTTTTTGAGCCGGAAACCCGGATCGGCCGTCCGTTCAATTCCGCCCCCTTCCCTTTAACCGCGGTAAAGAGTTCTTCCGTCACGGGATTCAGAACGATACCGAGCACGATATCTCCCTGAAGGGCGAAGGCGATTGAAACTGAAAAAAGGCCCAGTTGGTGGGCAAAATTCGTCGTTCCGTCGAGAGGGTCGATAATCCATTGATAATCCGCACTCCCCCGGTTCAGACCGCTTTCCTCCGCCAGTATTTCATGCCCGGGGAATTTGCCGCGAATCGTGTCGATGATTGATTTTTCAGAATCGATATCGGCTTCGGTTACAAGATCAATCGCGCCTTTTTTGTTAACTCCGGATATCCTGCCAAGGTAGCGGCGGAGTATCCCGGCGCTCTTGCAAGCGGCATCCAGACCCACTTTTTTAATAAATTCAAAATCCATAAGAAAAAACAGTTATAATCATATGATCAAAGTTGTCAACCCAATTATAAATCGAAGTCTTTGAAAAATGCTCCATTTCGTTCAAGTTCCTTGAAAGCGAAAATTATGAACCACGGAAACGCGTTGTATTTCGGAGACACAAATTGGATGGCTTCGCAACGGGCCCTCGCCCCAAAAATCCGCTCTCAGTCCTTCACGATTTCACGCTCTTTTATCCGTCC
>JAHDSC010000161.1 GCA_018432925.1 Desulfobacterales bacterium
CTTCAATGATGATCCGGAAATCGTAATGACCGATGAGAGATATGGGTTCATTGCAGGAATTATAAAGGAGGTTCAAACCACCTCCACCCGGCAGCGAGTGGATATATCCCGAAGCATAGACCTTGTTCTAACGAATCGTTTTTTCGGATTTCCAATTTTCATCCTTTTCATTTGGGCCATGTTTCAGTTGACATTTTCGCTTGGCAGTTACCCGATGGAATGGATTGGAAGCGCGATTAACCTCCTTTCCACATTGTTCGACCTTCTTCTCCCGGACATTCTTATAAAGGATCTTCTAATCAACGGAATCATCGCAGGAGTCGGCTCCGTTATCATATTCCTGCCGAATATTTTGCTTCTTTTTTTCTGTATCGCACTTTTTGAAGATACGGGGTATATGGCCCGGGCCGCTTTTCTGATGGATAAGATCATGCATCTTATCGGACTTCACGGAAAATCTTTTATCCCGATGCTTATGGGATTTGGCTGTAATGTCCCAGCGATCATGGCCAGCCGTACCCTTGAGAGTGAAAAGGACCGAATCCTTACCATCCTGATCACCCCTTTTATGTCATGCTCCGCGAAATTGCCGATTTATATCATTCTGGCAGGAGCATTTTTTAGCACAAAGGCGGGGACCGTTATTTTTTCGATTTATCTCGTCGGGGTCATTCTTTCCGTACTGACCGGCCGTCTTTTTCGGACCACCCTATTAAAAGGTGCGGATGCCCCATTTGTTATGGAACTGCCCCCTTATCGAGTTCCGATGATCAAAAGCCTGATGATCCACATGTGGGACCGAAGCAAAATGTTTCTTAAAAAGATGGGCGGAATCATATTGGTGGGGTCTATTATTATCTGGGCACTTTCCGCATTTCCTCGGAACCCTCGCTATTCGATGGACTATGAATCAGAAATCAAAAAAATCCAAGCATCGTTTACAGTTGCAATTGCATCGGCGGATGCAATTGCACGGGAAGGGATCGAAAAAAAAAGAGACCAGGCGGTAGCGGAACTTTTAAACGCTCAGCGAGCAGAAAAGGTGGAAAAATCTTATATGGGCCGCATCGGGAAAACTCTTGCCCCACTGTTTTCACCGATCGGTATTGACTGGCGCGGCAGCGTAGCACTTTTAACCGGCTTTGTTGCCAAAGAAATTGTGGTGAGCACCCTGGGAATACTCTATGCGGTAGAAGAAGAGACAGGCTCGGAAGCGATTCAGAATGCACTTATATCCTCGGGGATGACCCCTCTATCCGCACTTTCCATGATGCTTTTCGTGCTCTTATATATTCCGTGCCTTGCTACCGTTGCATCCATTAGACGGGAGACCGGTTCCGTGAAATGGATGTTTTTAAGTATTATTTACAGCACGTTGATCGCTTGGTTGGTAGCGTTTCTTGTTTATCAGGGGGGCCGTATCATAACGGGACTGAGTTAAACCCGGCAGGGAATATCTGGATCCTTTTGCATGGGGGATGGATTCCCGGCGGAAATGAAAGCCGTTGAATCGGAGATAAAAGGCCGGAATTTTTTAATGGAATACCAACAACAGGTATCTGTGTATTTTTTCACCCTCTTTTCTGATAATTGAACTGGTCCGGTTCAAATCCGCGTGAATCTTTGTTTGTAAGGTGCCTGTCTTTTCGAATCGACTGGCTCAGCTCCTCATTTCGACATAAGGAACGGAATTGTTGCATTACATTTCGCATTGGGAGGATCTATTAAAGCGTGACATCATTCGTGCCGGCATACATTGAAACGTTTCAAAACGGCTTGCTAAAAGAAAAAATCACAAAAGCTTACAAAATGCTGCGTGCCTGCGTCATTTGCCCCAGGCGATGCAGGGTCGACCGTTTATCCGGTCAAACCGGCATATGCAGGACAGGTAAAGAAGCATATGTTTCAAGCTATCATCCACATTTCGGGGAAGAAGCCTCGCTGGTTGGAATCAATGGATCCGGAACGATATTTTTTACCTTTTGCAATCTTTTGTGCATTTTTTGTCAGAATTTCGACATCAGTCACGAGGGCTACGGACAGGAGGTTACGGATGAACAACTGGCTGATATGATGCTTCATCTTCAAAGAGCCGGATGCCACAATATTAATTTTGTCACCCCTTCACATGTTGTACCACAGATACTTTCAGCGCTTGAAGTTGCCGTCCAAAAAGGACTCTCTGTTCCATTGATTTATAATACGAGCGGTTACGACAGCATTCATACGCTCCAGCTGCTCGAGGGAGTCGTTGATATATATATGCCGGATTTCAAATTTTGGGATCCGAACGTAGCGGATATAGCCACCCAAGCGAGAGATTATCCGGAAGTGACGCGAACGGCGATCATTGAGATGCATCGGCAGGTCGGAGATCTCTTCATTGATGAATCGGGTATCGCCCGGCGAGGGCTCTTGGTAAGGCATCTCGTTCTTCCTCATGGTCTGGCGGGAACCCGCGATGTCATGAGGTTTATTGTTCAAAAGATTTCTCCGAATACTTACGTGAACATAATGTCCCAATACCGTCCTTGCGGCAGGGCTCACGAGGTGAAAGAACTTTCTGCGCCGCTGTCCGGAAGAGAATATGAAACGGCTTTGCAGGCGGCAAAGGAAGAGGGGATTACCAGGTTTGATCAGCCAAGGCCGGTTTCAGGGCATGGTAACCCGGGAAAGGAACGAAATTTTTTGTTTTTTTCTCCACAGTTTTTCGACCGGGACCAATTATGAATAAAATTTTTGCGATCGGCGATATCCATGGATGCTTTGAAAAACTTCGTGTACTCATGGATAAGATCCCTGTCAACTTTCATTCCGACACACTCGTATTTCTGGGGGATTATATTGACCGGGGTCCTGATTCCTTCGAAGTGGTGGAGTATCTGATCAAGCTGAAAAAACGATGCAAAGGGATCGTATTTTTAAAAGGAAACCATGAAGAGATGCTTCTGGAATATCTTTCCGGGATCAACAGGCTACAGTATCTTCTAAACGGTGGACAACAAACGATAGAAAGTTACAATAATCGAAATTGTAAGCCGGATAGCCACCTGATTCCAGAAGAACATCTTACTTTCTTCAATTCACTTCTTCTTTACTTTCAGACGGATGATTACATTTTCGTTCATGCCGGTTTAAAAGATAAGGTGCCTCTGGAACTTCAAGTGCCCGAGGATCTTCTCTGGATACGCAACAATTTTATCCGTTCGGATTTTAATTTTGGAAAGCAGGTGGTATTTGGCCACACACCTTTTCCGGAGCCGCTTGTAGAAAGCAATAAAATCGGGATCGATACAGGGGCGGTATATGGTAACAATCTGACCTGTGTTGAATTACCAAAGCTATTCTTTTATAGTTCATAAAAATTTTTGCCCTTATTATGCGGTTTACGGATTTTTTTGTTGTTAATTTTTCGTTTCTTATATTCAATGATAGGCATCCGGTAATTAAAGTGGTTCATTATGAAACGTTATTCTTTGATAATTGTGGGATTGCTTCTTCTGCATGGTACTGCTTTATCATCTGAACGGTTCGCGGTATCAGTCCCAACGGCTAATATTCGATCCGGGCCCGGGGAAAAGTATGATATCCTTTGGAAGGTGGAAAGATACTATCCGATTTTAATTCTCCAAAAATCCGGTCATTGGTACTTTTTTAAGGATTTTGAGGGAGACAAGGGATGGATTCACGACTCTTGCATCGGTAAAATTTCTTCCGTGATTTCATTAAAAGACAATTGCAACGTTCGATCCATGCCGGACGTTGGAGCTATGATATTGTTCACAGTTGAAAAAGGAATTCCGTTTAAAATTATCGAGCGCAAGGGAGAATGGATCCATATCGAGCATTCGGATGGAGATAAGGGATGGATTCACCAGTCTTTGGTCTGGTGAGCGATGGAACCTGACAAAAATTTTGCTTCAGTCAGTGTGAATCATAGTGCCAGGGTTAACGCCGGTTTGTATTGCAAACTACTTAGGAAATCTTTTGGAAACGAGACACTTATGGAGGAAAAATGGTCAAAGAAAAAATATCAAGATCCCGCAAACGGGTTTTAGAAGAACCTGACGAGTTCATTTCTTTTTCATCTAGAATGATTCAATGGGCTCGAGAACATCACGTGCCGCTAACCTTTGCTGCGGGTTTCATCATTATTCTTGCCATTGCGGTCTTCAGTCTGCGCTACTTTTCCGATAAAGCGGAAAACCAGGCATCGGATATGCTTGCAAAAGCCGTGGCGAAATATGAAACCATTATAAATGATCAACCGCCCGATAAGGCTTACCTCGATGCGAAGATAACGTTTGAGCAAATTCTCAAACAATATTCGGGAAAAGATGCAGCCAAAATTGCAAAAGTAACTTATGCTGATATCGCATACGATGGAGGCGATTTTGAAAAGGCCATTGAACTATACAATGAAGCCTTGGCAGACTTCGGTAAAGATCCTTTTTTAAAGAATTTGATCTACAACAGTCTCGGCTATTCCCATGAAGGAAAAAAAGATTATCAAGCAGCAGCGAAATATTTTGAAATGATCGTTTCGGGATCGGATACCGGTATGGCGGATGAGGCGCTTTTTAATTTGGGAAGAATTTTCGCTGCAATGGGTAAAATTGAAAAAAGCAGAGACTTGTTCCAAAAAATCATCTCCGATTATACCGATTCCATCTATATCGATCTGGCAAAAGAGATGCTTGCCGGTTAGCTTCGGTCGATAACGTTTTTTTGACATTCCCTGCTTTTTTTGTTCGTCCCGGTATACATAAATGAGTAAAAACGAATGAAATGGATAGAAGCGAAAGTTATTTTTAATTCGGATGACAATCTGTTGGCGATGGATCTTATTTCAAACATTTTCTATGACTTCGGATTGAAAGGTGTGGTCATCGAGCAACCGGATATCGAACCATTAGAAGGTTGGGGAGAAGACGCTTTAATAATTCCCAATCATTATTCGGTAACCGGGTATATTCCAAAAAATGAGCCGGCAACATGCCGATCTAAAACCCTGGAAAAAGAGTTGGAGAGGCTGGAAAAAGAAAACATCCTTCATTGCCGAGTCGATTATAAGGAAGTTGACGAACAAGACTGGTCAGAAACTTGGAAGGCATATTTTCAGCCGGAAAAAATCGGCAAGAAGATTGTAGTAAAACCTACATGGAACAAATATGATCCCGGGCCCGGTCAAATCGTTCTCGAAATAGATCCAGGAATGGCATTTGGGACAGGAACACACCCGACAACTGCTGCATGCATCAATCTGATTGAAAAATACCTGATGCCGGGAGACTCTCTTTTAGACGTAGGAACCGGTTCCGGAATCCTTTTAATTGCAGCCGCAAAGCTTGGGGCAGGAAAAGTTTGTGGTGTTGATAATGATCCGATTGCAGTCGAAATCGCAGCTAAAAATTTAAGATTGAATAAAATCGAAACCAAAAAAATTCAGGTTATTGCCGGCAACCTTGTTGAGAAGATCCAAGGTCGTTTTCATCTGGTAGTAGCCAATATTTTATCTGAAGTCATATTGGTTCTGCTGGATCAAATAAAAAGGGTTTTAAAAGAAAACGGCATATTTATAGGCTCGGGCATTGTTGAAAACAACAAATGGCGGGTAATTGAGAAAATGCAGGAATTCGGATTTGAAATCCTGGAGATACAAACCGAAGCAAATTGGGTTTCCATCGCGGGGAAATTGAAGAGCAGACATGATCCGCAATAAAAAGCAAATCCTGCGCGGTATTCTTAGAATTGATCCATTGGCGGTCATTTTTTAGTTATCGGCTTATTATCCGGAAGACGATAAAAGGATGGAAAAAGTTGTGGGCGGAAATCCTCTGAAATGAATGTCGGAAGGTCTGTAAAGATTGAACGGCAAGATTTTTAAATCTTTTTCCATCTTCTTAGGATAGTTAGCGCTTCGCTGTATTTGCGCATACGCATGAAATCTTTTTCCGTTATTTTTTTAATCCGAGACAGGTTCATATTATCGATGAGATCCGCCTGTTTGACTTTGATCGCAATCGGATGGCTTCCAACCCTCCTTATAAAATCAGAATAAGATTCCTCCCGCCTTCGCGAAAGGGCTTCTATGGATGCCAGTACCGTTTTTGAAAAGCCTTGATCCTTCAGATAATCGAAAGTGATATCGGTATCTTCTATAACATCGTGGAGTATGGCAACGATCATTTCATCGTCAGTGTCCATCTGGAACATGACCCGCAAAGGATGCAGGATATAAGCATTCCCAGCTTTGTCCACTTGACCCTTATGAGCTTCAAGGGCTATGGATATGGCCTTTTCAATTATCGACATGGAATCTTTCTCCATTTGAAATTGGGATAACAAATCGTGCAATTCATGCTCGGCAAAAATTGCTTATACTCTCGGATGCCTGACTGACTTCTCAAGTAATCGATAAAACAACGTAAAATTATTCATATTACCTGAAAACGATCTTGAATTCGTTGTCCCCTTTCCGAACGATTACATCGTCCTGACCGATTTGGACGACGGAATACCCATCGATATTTTCTCCTTCTCGAAGAATGCGTCCATTGATTACCGCAATTCGTCTTTTGGAATCTTTGAACCAGGCAATCGCCTGAACCTTCAATCCTGAATTTTCAATTTTTGTCAGTGAGGGCGGCAGGTCTGCTTTGAATATATTTTGGTTTTTTGAAGGAACTTGTAAAGCTTTTGAGGAATCCGGTACAATCATCGTTTTATTGGAGATGGGGTTGTCTTCTGTCGGACCGGATTGAATGGCGTCTCCGGTATCAGATGGCGGATGCCGTTTTGCAGGCGGCAATGAAGAAATTTCTGTGGTATTTTTATTTGATTGAAAATTTGCGATAGATGGCTGGTCGGGCATCTTTTCTTGGAATAAATCTGCCGCTGACTGTTTTTTGGAAGACTTCGTCGTCTGTTCCAATGAAAAATTGTTTGCTTTTGACAGTGATTGATCAACCGCTTCCCGCGTTTTTCGCTCAGCAAGCAATGGGATGTCGGATAGCGTATTTTTTGTTTTAGGCGGCATATCGGCAGTAGAAAATTTTTTAGGTAAAAACGATTTTCCGCTAAAAAACAACCAAACACCGCCTCCAAAAAATGTAATGGCAACCATGGCGTAAAGGAGCCAGCTGAGACGCCTATTTTTCTTCAAACGTTTGCTGACGACCTTTCGAGTATCTATTTTTTGCGGCCACGGCTTAAGTTCATTCCGCGGCGCGGTTTCACTTTCAAGCTTTTTTAAAGCCTTTAATATCGAACTCACTTTACGGTCCTCTTTTTTCGAAAACAAACAAAAATGTGTTTAGGATCGTTTATGCAAAACCGAAACTGCGTATGATTCGATGCAGATACTTCAGCAGGTTTGCTTATGATGTAAAATCTGCGCCATCAGCGACAGGACTTCATCCCAAGCGACGCATCAATTGACAGATACAGTAAATCAACCCCTCTGTAAAAATCAAATTTTAAATCATATCATTGTCTCGAAATATGGGGTATATTTAAAGTTATTTTTTCATTGCAGAGCACAATCTTGGTTAATGGTCCTATGATTGCATCAACGGGTATGCCGTTTTTTTCCTGAATTTTTTTTACGATTTTTTGTGTTTTCAAGTCATAAAACGGACTGATCTCGATTTCCTTATATCCAAGATCGTGCAGGAGTATTTTTAGAGTTATAACGGAATCATTTTTAGAAGATAAGGTGATTTTATCCGAAAAGCCCAAGAAATTTTTATAAGGGATATATGCTATGCCCGACCAATAAGATTCCAATTCAGATAAAGATACCCCAATCATCGTCCATGCTTTTCCATTGCTGAGGTTTATTTTTTCATCTTTTATACCAATCAGGGCAAGATATCCCGGTGAAGAATTGCCGGGAAGATATAGTTCAAGGACGGCTGGTAAATTCAGATTCTTTATCAGGGGAAGGTCGCTTTCTGCTCGAAGAATCAATAGACCATTTTGTTTCGCGGCCATTCGAAAAAATACCTGGTCATCCTCTGTTTTGTCCAAAAAGGGGGGAATTTCAGCTTTGGCATCCCACAGATGAATCGCGCAGGCCATTGCATCTCGCCTGGAGGTGCGAAAATCGATTTCCTCCAAAAAATCCGCTAAATTTTTTATGGGATTCGGGCGGATTTCAGGTTCGACCGTTTCCTGGTCTTGACTATCTGGCTGCCCTCTCTCTAAAGCCGAACTCGGGAGGATGTCGCTTCCAGGCCGGATGGAATAAAAGGTTGCCGATGCCTCCTTTCTTAATGGATGATATGGAACGTTCTTACCTCCGATTCCATAATGATATATTATAAATGCTGATGCAAAGATCCCGAAAAACAAAAAAACCAGGATCGCTTTCATTCCATTCGGAATATGGTTTCGCTTTCTAAGCCTCCCTCTGGTCAATTCTCTGATGGATTCTCGAGCGATATCGCCGGTAATTTTATGTCGGTTCAAGCCGTATGCGGTGAGCAACGCTCTGTCGCATGCAATATTGATTAACCGGGGGATACCGCCTGAATATTTATAAATGGAGTATACGGCTGACCGGCTGAATTTAAAGCCGGGTTTGTGCGACGCAATATTGATTCGATGCTGAATATATTCATTTACCTCTGCACAAGTCAGCGGGGCGAGATGCGAACTCAGCGTTATTCTTTGGCCGAGTTGCCTGAGTTCATAAGAATCGAGCATTTCCCCCAGCTCCGGCTGGCCGACCAGAATAATCTGTAACAGTTTGTCATCGGTTGTTTCTAAATTGGAAAGTAGTCTTAACTGCTCTAAAACCTCTTTATTCAGATTTTGAGCCTCATCAATCAGAATGATAACCTTTTTTTCTTCGGCTTTTTTTTCCATTAGGAACGAATTCAGAGTATCGATCAGATCTTTGGTATTATCGGCGTCCGAAGGGATCCCAAATTCATCATTAATGGCTTTTAGCAATTGGATTGAATCTAGTTTCGGGTTAAAAATATAAGCCGCTTCTATATTTTTATCCAGATTTTCAAGAAACACCCTGCAAAGTGTGGTTTTCCCCGTTCCCACCTCTCCGGTAATTTCTACAAAACCATGTGCTTGAGAAATGGCATATGAGAGATGGGCAAGCGCCTCTTCATGTCCGCGACTCAGAAAAAAATAGGCCGGATTCGGAACGAGCTTAAACGGTCTTT
This sequence comes from Desulfobacterales bacterium, assembly GCA_018432925.1. Lineage (GTDB taxonomy): Bacteria > Desulfobacterota > Desulfobacteria > Desulfobacterales > JAHDSC01 > JAHDSC01. The sequence continues at coordinate 9,186 of JAHDSC010000161.1, forward strand.
CTTTAAAACCAAAAAAATTTTTATACATCGATTATTGTCTCCTATATGAAACAATCGAGTGTAATTAGGCTTATTTGAAAAGGAAACGCTTCAGCCACAAATCAGGATAGGATCCGGGTACCGATGTCGATGCTGTCTGTGTGGTTCAATTGTTTCGGGCAAGGAAGATATCGCTTTTTTTTATGTTCCTTACCGCTACCATTATTGATAAAGGTTGTGCAATATTTTTAAAGCGTTTTTCTCTTGATTCACCTGCCGAAAAGGATTTTCTTGACACCTGATTTAAATTCTATAAACTAAATGACTGAAAATCAATAATAGAGAAGTTGGTGGAGGTAAAACCATGCTTTTCAAAAAAAATAGAGCAAAGGCGAAACACCTGCAACGAAGGCTTGAAGACCGGGCAACCCTCGAAGAAACGATAATTTCTCCCGGTACCAGGATAAAGGGAATAATCAGCGGACAAAAAAGCATGCGTTTCGCCGGTTTTTTGGAAGGACGGATTCATAGCAAGGGACTGGTATGGATCGACAGACAAGGCAAGATTGAGGGAACGGTCAATGCCAGTGGAATCATCGTTGAAGGAGAAATCAAAGGTGATATTGAATCTGCAGACAAGACCGAACTACGATCCGGGGGTCGGGTGATCGGCAACATTCGATGCGCAAAAATTGCAATCGCTGAAGATTCCTTTTTCAAAGGTGAAGTCCAGATGCTCAAGGAAGAAGACCGCCCGACTACTTTTGTAGCAAAAAGAAAAAATGAGGAGGCAAATGAGAAATAGGACTCGCCGTTGCTTCCGTTCATCTTAATGCCTTCACCCCTTTCCGCACATCCTCAAAACTTAAGGCAACGAAATCAGGATTTATTTCCATGTAGGATTGCATCCCCTGATTTGAGGCAAAAAAAATGGTTTTGATACCAAGCAGTTTGGCTCCGTATATATCGCGATACATGTCGTTGCCAATAACCAGAACCTCGCCCGAGGAAATTCTCATGGCATTTAGTCCCTTTTGGATCATGCGGGGGTCCGGCTTTCTGAACCCGTAATTGCTGGAGATAATGACCGGATCGAAATAACCTTCAAGACCGACGGCACGGATCTCGGGAAGCGCATAACATGCCTGAGCATCCGTAATGATTGCAAGACGATAGGAGCCTTGCAATTCATCAAGAACTTTTTTCACGCTGAGGTATAGCTGCAAGCGTTTCCGAGAAATGCCACGGTAGATGTGGGCCAGAGTTTCCGCGAGTTTTTTGCGTGGATATGCGTACCTTATTCCCTGCTGTTTCAGAAGAGTATTCCATATTTTTATGACATCTATTTCCGGAAAGTTCTCCTCGCTTTTCTCCTTCTGATGCTTCATGATTTGGTAATATAGGTCTCGAACCTCCCAACGGTGGAGGTAAATTCCATGATACGTCAGGAAATGTGAAATCCCTCGATAAATTTCCTCCATTGATTCATCGGTCTCAATGTCAATCAGGGTTCCGTAAAGGTCAAACAGGATTCCTTTTAAGGCCATTTTGTTACCTCAAGGTCATTTTTGCTTCTTCCAGTAACTGTCGGCGATATATATTTTTTATCCAAGCGTTTCGGGCTATACGAAGAAGGTTGAGCCCCATGTAAAAAGGCAGTCGTCTGGTAACGGCATCAAAAGCACTTTGCCGGTCCGGAAAATGGCAAGCGTACTCCCAGAGAAAATGGCCGATAAACGGTTCGGCCAGCGCCTTGTTGCCTGTGTGTTGCATAAAGTAGTGCTTGATTTCACCAGCGATTCTTCCCACATCAAAAACTCTGTCTGCCGATTTCATTCGTTCTAAATCAACGGCAATTACCCACAGCTCCTCCTTGAATAGTATGTTGGTCGGAGTAACATCCCCATGCACAAGAACCTGTCGATCTTCCCACATAGAACCCTCGTTTCGCCATCGGTCTTTAAGTCTGTAAAATTCTTGAGCTTCATCCTTTCCAATATACCCCCAGGAAATCAACTGTTTTAAAATTCTATCAAAGTATGAGCAATCCTTATTAAAATCCACCCGAATATCGAGGACCGTGCGATTGTGAAGAGTGGCCAGGAAATACGCAAGGGCTGTGAGTTTTTGGTAAAGAGATGTTTCGGCACCTTCACGAATCGCTTTTATGAGGAAATCGTGCAGCGGTGTTCCGCAGCAAAATTCCTCTATGAGAGCAAAGTTCAGGTGAGCGGTATGGCCCAAAGGGCGAGCGATTGAATGAGGATATCCCGTGAAGCCGAGACTACGCAGATACTGAAGGTTATTATACTCTTGATTCATTCGGTAAAATGCGGATTCATGTGAGCGATTTGGTATTTCGCCGAAAAATTTCCCGATGACACGGACCAAACTATTGCGGTCTTTGTAAAGGTAAACATGATTTGAGGCCGGCAAACGAAAAACCTTAAAATCGGGCTTAACCTCACGAATATTCAGCTGGGGCAGAATTTCATCTCGAAGATATTCGTAAAGGGGATCTTTTCTGGAGAGACGGCCGACGAATCTCATTAAAATTATTATCGTTGATCGGTTGGATTAATATACATAATAATTAGCAGGTTAGCACCATGAATAAAAAACTTCCGATCCAGCGATGCTGAGTGCGTAATTTCTAAATCATAAGTCTTTTGATATACGGTGATACATTAAAACTTGGGTGGGCCAAGACTTGAAGCAATAGAACAATTATGAACTATGATAAAATTTTCAGGGCTGTCAGCTGATGAAATGCCGATAGAAAGTCGGGACTTTTTGAAAAAGAGGCCAATTTTTAACGCTTTTCACAGCGGGGTCCCGATGGTGTGTGTGTCTTACAATCCTTTTCTTTTCGGGTTAAAGCAGTTTCAAATATGTTATAGTTGTAGTGGTCCATATAAAAAAATGCCATGAGGCAATAGGGGCTCTTATTGATGAAAAACAAGCTAAATGACAAATAAAATCAGATACAACTCCCAGTTTACAACTAGAGCGAAGGGAATTAAAAACAATAGAAAAAGAATTTTTACACGGATTTTGGTATTAAATAAGTACATATTTTTGTTAAATAAAACAATGATAATCGCTGCACAGGTTAGAAAATATTTTGCAATGAAAAAAACCAGCGGGCCATGAGAAAGGAAATACGCCATTAACGGGTTGATTTCCGATGCTCCATGATCGATCAGATAAAGGGTCAAAAGCGCATCCGATATGCTAAGTGCGATAATCGGCAAAATCAGAAAAAAGGTTTTAATCCCATGTTTATCTAGCCGATAGGGCCGCTGTCTGTCTTCCTCCCTTCTTAAGGCCGCACGCCTGCCCGTTACCCAGTATTTGCTAAAAATAGGAGGACCGTTTTTCCGTCGATCCGTGCCGGAACGTTGATCATATTTGGGTTGATCGTCGATCATTTTCTATGAGCGCCCTTTTGATAATTACGTATCGGGCAAATGAGGGGATTCAAGAGGTTCATTTGCAACCCGCCATTCATAACTTCTTGATTAACAAAACAGGTGAAAAAAACTTTCATTTTAGGATATTTAATAAATTGGTTAAGTTTTCTCATCAATGATGTGAACGACCTGAGATGCGGAAACCAGGTTAACTTTTTTCTTTAGATCCGGCAGCATTTCGCGAAGAACATCATATGTCTCTGAATAAGGATGAGCGATGCCAACCGCCTCTCCTTGATTATAAGCAATTCGGATCAGTTGCTTGATCTGCTTTCGAATAAAGCTGGCCTTCTGAATGTGATCCAGGAAAACATCTCTTTGGGCGAAGGGTACTTGTAAAAGCCGAGCGGAAGGTTTGCAAAGGCTTTCATGTGTTGTGCGGCTGTCGATAAAATAAAGCTTTCTTTTTTTTAGAATAGACAAGATTTGGTACATTTGAGTAGATACCGTCGTCATCCTTGAGCCCATATGGTTGTTAACCCCTTTTATTGATGGCACGGAATCCAAATTTTTCCGGAGTTGATCGATGAGTTGATCCGGAGACATTGAAGTTAGGAGCACCCCGGGGCCTGGATCGACGATTGGATATTCGACAGGTTCCATAGGGAGATGGAGCATGATTTCTGATCCGTTGATATTGGCTTGCCGGACAATCGATTCTCCAAAAGGACTGTATGGAAAAACTGAAAATGTTAGAACCGCATCGAGTGTGAGGAATTTTTCTGCGATTTGGCTGTCATATCCCATGTCGTCAACAATAATCGCCACTTTGGGTAACTGTTTGGAAGTCGAGGGCTTCGGCTTGGGCGTCTCTTTTTGAGGATATCGTTCCTTCTTGGGATAAATTTCAAATGCCGGTACCTTGGAGACCGGTTTTTTGTGAACCGCAGCTTTTTGGGGAGAGGGTGTAGGCGGTCTGATAGGCTGTTTTTTGGCTATCCAGTGATGTAACAAGAAACCGGTGGTGACAAGCAATAGTATTAGAAAGGATAGACCTGCGATCGCCCGTTTGAGGTCCGGTTTGAATCGGTTATCTTTTCTGTTTTTTTTTCTTTTCTTCGGATCGCTTTTTTTGCTTTTACCCATTTATGCGGTCATCAATCGTAATTTTTAGTGAACCTTTCTGGCAAAACGTATCTTCCGTTTCATCAACAGACCTTTGCCTAGCACTATATTTCGCCAATTTCTTGCTCCGTCTTAAATTTTAATTCCTGAAATACTTGACGTATTCCGGTGATAAAATTTATCGCCATCCTTGAACCTGATACTTTTCAATGTTTGCACCATGAAAACCATTCGCTTGTCAATGGGCAATCTATCTGTTTATCGCTTTGAATATTTCATAGCTGGTAAGGATTTCAATGGCCCGACTGACCTGGTTATCTCTCTGAAGTTCTTCGATCTTCAGAGGGCCATAACTGTGTTCGGCACTCGGCATTTTGTATTTTTTGGTTTCTTTCTTTTTCTCTTCGGATGCTGTTTCATCCTCTTTTTGGCCATGTGGAACAGCTTCGAGATGATTTTTTAGGTCTTTTTCCTTCACAGAAATGTATTTTCCCTCATCGGCACCGTCTTCTTCCATAAATCTGTATTTCACCTCAATATCGGGTACAATCCCTTTGGCCTGAATCGATTTCCCGCTGGGTGTGTAATATCGGGCAATCGTCAGTTTGAGGCCATATCCTTCGCGTAACGATTCTACCGTTTGAACCGTTCCCTTACCGAAGGAAGTGACACCCAAAATCAGGGCACGATGGTTGTCCTGAAGCGCTCCGGCAACAATTTCCGATGCACTGGCACTGCCCCCGTTAATCAGCACAATCATCGGATAGTCGCGCTTTATTTCATTAGGATGCGCCCTGAAAATCTTTTGATGTTTTTTCTGCCGTCCTTTGATTGAAAGAATTTTCCCCTCTTCAAGAAAAAAATCCGAAATTTGAATCGCTTGAGGCAGAAGCCCCCCGGGATTGTCACGAAGATCGAGGATTAGTCCTTTTAGCGGGATCTCGGCGGATTCCAAGCTTTCTAAAGCATTTTCGAGGTCTTGGCTTGTACTGTCGTTAAAATTGGCGATCCTAACATAGCCGTATCCCGGCTTTAAAGTAATCGATCGGACGCTTTTGATGGGAATAATATCTCTTATGAGGGTGAAATCCATTGGTTCCGAAACGCCTTCCCGAATGATGGTGATCACAACGGTTGCCCCCTCGGGACCTCTCATCTTTTTGACGGCTTCCCAAAGCTCCATTTCCTGCGTGGATTCGCCATCTACCTTTATTATTTTATCACCGGCCATGATTCCGGCTTTGTATGCCGGTGTTCCCTCGATCGGCGATACAACGGTCAGAATCCCGTTTTGGATGGTTATTTCAATTCCGATGCCGCCAAACTCTCCTTGCGTGTCAACCTTCAGTTCTTCATAGGCTTCGGGCGGAAGCAATGAAGAATGAGGGTCCAGGCTCCTTACCATCCCCTGGATAGCCTTTTGCATTAACTGATCAGCGTCTACAGGATCGACATAATTTTTTTCGATCAATTCGATTACATCACTGAATATTTTAAGGCCTTTATAAGTCTCTTCGCTATCTGCTGCAATATTGCGGTAAAAACCAGATCCGACTGTCCAGAATATAACCGCAAGGATCGTCATTATAAACAGCCTTAAGTGTCGGGTTTTCTTTTGCGTCATTATATTACTCCTGTGTTCTTTTATCCATGTTTAAGCGGGAAATTCTACGAACCGAATATGCTTAAGGCACCTGGCGACGCAAAGAGTGTGAGCATGATAAGCGGTTGCAAATGCCTTGTCCAACCCATTGACGGAATAGCTGAAAAATATCTCAACCAACCCACAGAATAAGAGCCTTGATGGTTAAATTTTCGGATCAGCAGCGAAAAAAACTGTTTCATTTTCCTACGGTTCATAAGATATCCAATTGCCCATCCACAGCGGTAAAATGGGCACCATGCCTTTTCTACTTTTAAAACGATCGGTAATTTCTATGAGATATTCGGGTTAATCCATTGAAGCGGATCAATTGGGCTTCCATGATGGCGGATCTCAAAATGAAGCTTCGGCCCGCTCATGGATCCTGTCTCACCCACTGTGGCAATCACTTCCCCCATTTCTACATTTTCTCCTTTAGCCTTGAAGATCTCTTCAGCGTGGGCATAAACCGTGTAATAGTTGTCACCGTGATCAACAATAATCATGTTGCCATAACCTTTGAACCAATCTGAATAAAGTATTTTTCCATGACACACGGCATGCACTGGTTCGCCTCTGTCTGCTTTAATATCAATTCCATTGCAGTAATTAATTACCTTGGATTCTTTGCTTTTGTATGGTCCGAAAAAAGATAATATTTTACCTTTTACGGGCATCATAAGCAATCCTTTAAAGGAGGTAAAGGACTTTTGGGAGATATTCTTAAAATTTTCAGGCGAATCATATCCTGCTCTAAACGAGGCGATTTTGTTATTCAAATCATTTGCGGCCTGTTTTAAAGATTTAATGGCGGCCATTTCCAAAGACTTTTTATTTCGTATATCTTCAAGAGCTTTTGAACGTTTTAACTTTTCATGCGACATGGACTCAATTTGTTGTTTATATAATTCTTCAACGGCAAGCCTGTCCTTTCTTTGTTCATTCAGCTTTTTTTGAACTGCATCATAACAGGCTTTATCTTCTAAATAATTTTTTAACATATTTTCATCATGCGCAAGAATCCATTCCATGATTTTTTTGCGCAGGAAAAACTCATTCAGAGATTCGGCCGATACAAGGACCTGAATTTTGCCCTGACGATTGAGTTTGTAAAGAGAGACCAGTCTACCGGACATATTTTTTTCGTTGGTTTGAATCCGTTTTTTAAGTTCTTCGGATTTTTCTGTCGTTACTTTTAGTTCATTTTCAATTCCAATCCGTTCCGACTCGATTGCGGAAACTCGCTTCACAGCTTTGTTCAGTGTCACATCTATCTCGTTTAAACTGTCGATAATGGCGGTTTCTTCTTTCGTGAATGTCAATACCTCGGATTTGCGTTTTTTTATTTGGTCGCTGATATTTTCTATTTCCACTCGGATCTGTCCGATATCGTTCCGGTTGCTCGTTTCGTTATGCGATCCATGAATGATGCGAAGATAGCCCTTTGAATTTCGAATGTACCCCGTATGGTCATCATGTAAAATTTTAATCTATCTTTCGGAGCGTTCAAGGCTATCAACCCTTGTTTCTTTTAACAGAATTTTTGATGAGGGATAATTTTTCCCCGGGCCTGTCCGAACATGAAGCTTATTCGCCGTGATAATCCCGATTTCGTTTGATGGAACACTGAAAGTTTCGATGGGCAAACAAAAAAAAGCGGCGCTGAATAAGGCGAGAATAATACCAAAAAAAGATTTTTTTAAACGGAACATCATATTGCTTTTCAAGTAACCGGCACAGCGTCACAAAGGGGCATTTATTCGGTGCCGTGACCTTTTTTACAAAGGCCCAAAGAAATGCATGATCTTTAGCTGAAGCCGGGTTCGATTTATAAGCCTTGACCTGAATTTCATAAGACCGTCGTTGGCAAACATATCAACTTTTCAGGAACTGATTTAGAGAAAGGTAACATCCGAACCATCCTACAAACATACTGCCTATCACGATTCCGGCAATTACATCGAACGGAAGAAACCGGATATGAAAAAGACCAAAAGAAGAGGTCTGTTCTATGTTTGAACAAATGAATATAAAGATAAGAAACAAAGAAAAAATGCCGATCATTCCTCCAAGTGCCCCTTGAATAAGGCCTTCAATGTAAAAGGGCGCTTTGATGAAGCGGTCGGTGGCTCCAACGAGTCGCATGATTTCGATTTCTTCCTGTCTCGAATAAAGCAGGAGGCGGATCGTATTGGCAACGATAAATACAGCGGCCATAAAAAACAACCCCCCCAATGCGTATCCTGCCAACTTGAATAGGTTGATGATATTTGCAAATCTTCCTAACCATCTTCGGCCGTATTCTACCTCTTCTATCAATGGAATGGACTCTATTTGGGTAGCCAGCATTTCAATTTCTTCCCGGTTTCGGGATGAAGGGATCATCTGGATTTCGAGGGCATCCGGAAGTGGATTCTCCGAAAGACCGTCAAGAAGTGAGTCATGCCGTTTCATTTCTTTTTTAAGAAGATCCATGGCTTGTATCTTTGATATATAGAGAACAGACTGTACTCCATGCATTTTTTTAATTTCTTGTTCCACGCTTTGAAGGTTTTCGTTTGGAACATCCGGCCTGAGGTAGGCCATGATTCGTATCCCTTTTTTCCATGAAATGATAAGATCACTGGTATTTACGACGACCAGCGCAAAAGCACTGACGATAATAATTGATAAGGCAATGATAACAATGGTAATTGCATTTAGAAGCCGGTTGCCGATGATATCCCTTATCGCCCGTTTTACAAAAAACGTCATAATCGTTGCTTTACAGATTTATCGGGGGTTGCAGTTTCCCCTGCTTGAGATAAATGACCCGTCCGCCTGTTTTTTCAATAAGTTCTTTGTCATGAGTTGCTATAATGACTGTGGCTCCACGCTGATGAAACCCTTTCAAAAGACCAATAATTGTATCGGCCGAATCAGAATCCAAACTCCCGGTTGGCTCATCAGCCAGTATAATTTCAGGATTTCCAACAATCGCCCTCGCCACCGCAACCCTCTGCTGCTCGCCGCCTGACAGGCTGGGCGGAAATGAATCAAGCCTTTCCTCAATGCCGACAGTCCGCAGGACACTTTTTACCTTTTTCTGAATCAACCTTTTTTTTTGCCCCTGGGTTTCGAGGACAAGTGAAACATTTTCAAACACGGTTTTTGATGGTATGAGTTTGTAGTCCTGAAATATTATTCCAAACTTGCGTCTTAAGAAAGGTATGCGTTTTCGGGGAATTCTGGATAAATTCATTCCGTCTATCAGAACCTGCCCTTCAGACACCGGCTCTCCAAGATAAAGAAGCTTAAGAAGAGTACTCTTGCCTGCACCGCTAGGTCCGCTGATAAAAAGGAGTTCATTTTTAAAAATTTCAATCGAAATGTCGAAAAGCGCATTTTTCGACCCATAACGCTTGTTCACATGGTACATTCGAATTGTGGCGGTTTGATCATCAAGTTCCTTCATTCCATAACTGCCTATCCCATTGCCGATAAAGTTTTATCGCAAAGGGTGTTCTGATAATTATTATAATGCCATATATATCTGCTGCAGGAATTCGGAATATCGGGGGGTTTTAAATTGACCGATATCATTCTTAATGATATACAAGCATTCTGAGCTCAAGGGGGGCTGTCAACGGTTTTCCTTGCTCAACGCCTCCACTGAATCCCATTAAATAGGCTTCTTCCATTTCGGTGGAGGCTTTTTTTATCGAATTTTCGTTTTAAAATCAAGAATTTCTTATGAATGATACAATTGAAGGCAGTCATCACCAAATATTCATCGAGGTTATATTCTTTTGAACCGTGAATTTTATGCAAGATGCCACAGAGGAGTGATTTGGATTCACCGCATGGTTTCATTTTTCTGTTACAGAAGAAAAGATTTTTCACGCTTGCCAATGAATGAGATATTGTAAGATGAAACAGGAATTGATCGAAATACTTTGCCGGAAATCTTTTAAATACAGCCAAAAACCGATTTTCAAGCTTGTATCAGGTAAAATGAGCTGTTTTTATATTAACTGTAAACCGACCACGTTGAGTTCAAGAGGAATGTTTCTGGTCGGCAACCTCGTATTTGATTCCATCATGGATTTAAATGTTGAAGGGATCGGTGGGCTTACATTCGGGGCGGATCCGGTAGCTCTTGCCGCTGCCTTTGTATCTGAACTTAGAAATCGTTCAATAAATGCCTTTTCAATACGCAAGACCCAGAAAGACCATGGAATTGCCAAGTGGATCGAAGGGGACATAAAACCGGGCCAACGGGTTGTCATCGTAGATGACGTTGTAACAACCGGAGGTTCTACCATTAAGGCAATCGAACGGGCTGCTTTCGAGGGGCTTACTGTGCTAAAAGTCGTAATCCTCGTTGATCGCCAGGAAGGCGGACTGGAGAACATCCGAGAGCATGTGAAAAATACAACTGCGATCATAACCAAAGACGAATTGATTAAACAGTGGGAAAATAGTGGAGGTTACTGAAAGATTTCTCTATTTTTAAATCACTAAGTTCATCATCTTCTTGTTCAGCCGCAACAGAAAGTGCATTCTCCCCGGGACTTGTCACGGAAAGCTTCAATCCCGCCGATTATACTATCTTCTCCGCCCAACCCATCACCTATCTGGCGGAATGGCCGGAGAACCGAATCTCACAGGACATACGTAGCGCAGCAATCCTGTGATTCCCAAGCGGTTACTCGGCTGACTCTGATAGATGTATTATTGATTCTTTTTTGAAGTACTTTGGCAATTAAAAAAGCGATGTTCTCAGAAGATGGATTGATATCTTTAAACGTATCGATTTCGTTAAGGAATTTATGGTCAAGGGTTTCAATTACTTCGGCCACATGTTTTTTTAACTGACCGAAATCTATCAAAACCCCGGCATCGTTTAAGTGCTCGCCGATCACGCAGACCTCTATTTTCCAATTATGGCCATGAATATTCTCACACTTTTTTGCGACCATTTTAAGTTGATGGGCAGCTGCAAAGTGGGTGGCAACCTTTAACTCAAACATCTGGAATAATTTCCTTTTTTCAATGGCTTGACGGAGAAGAGCATGTTTTCATTAAATCAACATCATTATAAGTTCTTTGGAAAATATAAATTTTTGCCATTTTGACATGTGAGACTTAAATTTTAATTCTCAAAATATGCAATGCAGAGTACTGTTTAAATTTTTCAAAATACATAAAATCAAATAAAACTAGACTCCTCTTTTCGAAAAGAGAGGCATTTTTTATGCGTAACGCTTTTGTTCTTTGTATTATGATTTTTTTAAACAAATTGCCGATCTGCCGGGTTTATTTTAAGGCAGGGACATCGATCGATAGAATATTGTCTATCTTACGGCATTCTCCGGCCGGATTTTAAGTATGTTCTTTAATTTACTGGAAAATTTTCTTGTTTCAAGTCGTGCAAATTCCCTGAGCAAATCTTCTTGTTTTTTTGATATATTGGTAGGTGTCTTGACGTTAAACTGAATGATTTGATCCCCTCGCCTGCCGCTTTTTAAGCAAGGAATGCCTTCGCCAGGGAACCGGAAAACATCCCCGGGTTGAGTGCCTTTTGGAATATTCAATCTCTTTTCACTGTTAAGGGTAGGCACCAGGATGGTATCACCCAGAGCGGCCTGTACAAAAGAAATCGGCACCTCACAAATTACATGGTTGCCGTCACGCATAAAAAATTCATGGGGCTTGACATGAATAAACACATAAAGATCTCCTGGAGGACCACCATAATAACCGGCTTCACCTTCACCCGTGAGACGAAGCTTGCTGCCGGTGTTTACACCTGCCGGGATCTTTACGGAAACCGTCTTGTTAAGTCGGACTTTTCCGGTTCCTTTACATTCGAGGCACGGATGATTAATGACATGACCACTGCCCTGACAATTAGGGCAGGTTGTCCTGACGGTAAAAAAACCCTGAGAACGTGAAATCTGGCCGGTGCCTTGACAATGTCTACACGTGTCCGGCTGTTCACCCGACCTGCATCTAGTCCCATTACAGGTAGGGCAGACTTCATCTTTTTCTAAATTTATTTCGGTATCGATTCCAAAGGCAGCCTCCATAAAACTGAGTTTTAAGTCATACCGAAGGTCAGCTCCTCTCTGGGCTCTGGATCTCGAACGCCTTCCGGTGCCGAAGCCGAAAAAGTCTTCAAAAATATCACCGAAACTCGAGAAAATATCATCGAAACCGCCAAATCCCGAAAAACCGGTTCCCTCAAGACCTTGGTGACCGTAACGGTCATATATATTGCGTTTCCGGGAATCCCGAAGCACCTCGTAAGCCTCTGCAGCTTCTTTGAATTTTTCTTCAGCCTCTTTGTCACCTGGGTTTCGATCCGGATGAAACTTCATTGCAAGTTTTCGGTAGCTTGCCTTTATTTCATTTTCAGTGGCAGTATGATTTATTCCGAGAATATCGTAATAATCCCGCTTGCTTGTCATTTGGCCCCTAATAATTTATGCGTGCAGATATTGTAAACATAGACTTGCTATGTTAGCCTTCGAAGGCCTCGCAAAAAGGCTATAAGAATCAATAACCCTTAAAATACGTTTTGAAGTTTTTAAAATAATGCAAAATTTGAGGTTGTCAATGAAGAATGTGGAGCTTCCTTTTGTTAAAGAAATGTTTGATGCAATAGCACCGAAATATGATTTGTTAAATCGACTATTAAGCTTGAGGCTGGATGTTTGCTGGAGACGAGTGCTGGTATCTGAAATGAAAATCCCAAAGTACGGGCAGGTAATGGATGTCGCTTGTGGAACCGGCGACGTGCCATTAGAGATGATCCGCCAGAAAGGGTGGAACATTTCAGTGTTTGGGGTCGATTTTTCTCCAGGTATGCTTACGCTGGCTAAAAGTAAGATAAAAAACATGATCGGCGGTCACCGCATTCATCTTCTGAGGGCGGATGCTTTCAACCTCCCATTTAAAGAAGAAACCTTTGATGCCATAACAATCGCATTTGGAATCCGCAACATTATTGACAAGGATACAGTCTTAAGAACCTTTCATAATCTGTTAAAAACGGGAGGGATACTTCTTGTACTTGAATTATCCGTTCCTAATAAAGGGCTATTATTGTCAATTTATCTTTTTTATTTTGAAAAGATTCTCCCTTTGATTGGTTGGTTTCTCTCAAAAAATTTAAAAGCCTATCAATATCTTCCTTCTTCGGTGTCCAAGTTTCCTGAGGCAGATGAATTTGCCGCCATGATGCGCTCCGCTGGTTTTACAAGTGTCCGATGGCGGAAATTAACCGCGGGGATTGCAACTCTCTACATAGGCTCTAAAATGCTATAGCAGAGAGGATCGATGGCGTTCTCGTTTTGTGCTATAACCAATTATGATGCCGACTAAAAGAACTCCTGCGCCGCTTAAAAACCATTTGATATTTTGTTTGAGCCGAAACTCTTTTAACTCTTCTTCGAATTTTTTTGCTTTCTCAGTCTGTTCGGCAAGTCGACTGGTGGATTCGCTGTAATCTGATTTAAGCGTGAGGAAATCGGCCGATTCGGTCTTTAGTTTTTCATAAGCCTTCTCAAGATTGCTTAGCGCTTCCAGATTTTTGGCCAGTTCGGAGCCAAGTCTCCCGTTTTCTTCTTTATACTTATTATTTTCCTCAACCAGGGAAGACGCCTTGCGCTCAATATTATTATGCTTTTGTTTCAGCCTTTCCAGAGCAATACGGTTTGGCAGCTTCGATGTGAGAAATCGGCTGACTACCCAACCTTCTCTGCCGTCCGGAAGTTTGACTTGAGACCATTCGGGATCCATGCTGATGACCTCAACCACCTGATCGGACTGGAGCATCGCAATGATCTTTCGATCCACTCCCGGCCCCGTTCTCAGCGTTATTTCCAAAATATCATTGACATACATCATCTCAGCCTGAGCCGAGACGGAAACCGAAACCAAAAAAATTCCGATAAACACAAGCCATTTCATAGATACCCCTCTTCGTTAAGAGTATAAGTTTCTGCAAGACACATGGGTATGGGATCCCACGAGAAAAGCCTTGGATGAAAAGCATATAGAATCAGTATCGATGCCTTCGTGCCGAATTAAGCTCAACCCGGTAGTTTGACTTTTTCCAAAACCAGCCTTATTGTTTGTTTGAAAAAAACAGATCTGTCAATAATTTCTTTTAAGATGCCGATAAATATGATAGTAAAAAAATGTATAAATTTCTTAAACTTGAATAGAAAAAGAGAGCGCGGACCCCATTCAATCCGGCTTCATTTTATTTGCATTTAAGGAAGATTGAAATTTCAACCTCATAAAACAATAAGCATTTCGAGGATAAAAACCAAATTCCGATGCCGAAATCGGGCCGAAAAGGAAAAGGGCTCTCCTGCTAAAAACGGATCGCACCTTTTTTTAATTGCCATTAACCTACCATCAATATGTGTTTTTCGAATTTCTGGCATGATCATATATGATTTACAGTGTTCCAACGGCCATACCTTTGAAGGTTGGTTTGAAGATGTGCGGGCATATGAAGATCAAAAGAAAAAAAATCTGATTACCTGCCCGGTCTGTAATGTTACATCTGTTTCGAAAGTTCCTTCTACCTTTGCGATAAAATCTTCCCAAGTCTCCAAGGACGTATCCGAACCAAAAGAGGCGTTTGCCGATTTAAGCAAAAAAGTGATGGATTTCGTGGAAAAAAATTTTGATAATGTAGGATCGGATTTTGCCAGGGAAGCTTTGAAAATTCATTATGGAGTATCTGAGCCGAGAAATATCCGGGGTGTGAGCACCCAGGGGGAAGAAAAAACGCTAAAGGAGGAGGGTGTTCAGTTTTTTAAGATTCCAATGCCCACGACATCCACCGATACCGAAACGGAATGATTTCCCGTAAGACATGCCCTTTCCCCGGGATCCTATCGACTATTTTCAGAATGAAAATTTAAGGGCAGCGTAATTTCCGATCGTTTTCGGGACGCTGTTTACCGTTTTATAAACATAGGCATCCGCATTATTCCGCAACTTTTTATGAATAGGCAGTGATGCATAATTCCTGGGTTTTCAGCCTCATTTTATCCTATACGGCATGGTTCTTTCATCTGGCACAAAATTGGGCCTTTTCAACGATCTCAATCCCACAATCCATTTTGACGCTTCATAGAGATCCGTTGCTACATAATCGGGACACAGGTTTTTTTCTTTTAAAATATTTTCCGCCTTCACCCAGTCACCGGTCTGAACGAGTACAGCAAGAGCGCATCCGGCTTTCCGGGCGCATTCGATATCTTTCGCGCTATCACCGATCATACAAGCACTTCTCAGATCAATTCGGTAGACTTTCTGCGCTCTAAGGATCAATCCCGGTTTTGGTTTCCGACAGTTACATTGGTCTTCAGGCATATGGGGGCAGAAAAAAACATCCCTTATCTCACCTCCACACGATTTCACGGCATTTTTCATTTTTTCATGGATTGTTTCCAGATCCTGTTTTGACATGATCCGACGATTGACGGCCGACTGGTTGGTGATGATGATGGATACAAATCCGTTTAGCGTCAGATGCCTAATTGCCTCCAGACTCCCGGGCAGAAATTCAAATTCGTCCCAGTTTTTGATATAATCCGGAGAATCCCGGTTTATTACGCCATCCCTATCCAAAAAAACAACCGATTGCAGCAGATTTTTAGGGTAATTCATTGCTCATTCCGCGATTGCAAAAGCATCATTATATCCGTTTTGGATCAGGATTCTTTCATAGGCCAGCGCCTGCTTTAGGCTGGAACATTTGCCGACGCGCACTCTGTAAAAGGTTTCATATCCGTTCCCGCAGACCGTGATACGGACATTTGCATGAGATTTCTCCAGCGTTCGCTTTAATCGTTCAGCATTTTCCCATGTACTGAACGCGCCGACCTGAATCGAAAAATTTCCGGCATCATAATCGAGGGGAACCCAAGGGGGGTTGCTTTTGCTTCTTGAATTCGCTTTTCCCATAGATCCTAAAGCGGTTATTTCCACCGGAGCAGTTCCCGCGGTGACGATTCCCAGCTTCTTTGCAGCTTGATAGGAAATATCAATGATTCTACCCCGAACAAACGGTCCGCGATCATTAATCCTGACTTTGACCTGCTTCCCATTTTTTAAATTTCGAATTTTCACATAGGTATCGAAGGGAAGCGTTTTGTGGGCAGCTGTCATGGAATACATATCGTAAATCTCACCGTTGGAGGTCGTCCTGCCATGAAACTTTGCCCCATACCAGGAGGCGATTCCACGCTGATGAAAATCCCGGGAATGCGCAAGTGGCTGATATTGTTTTTCTCCGACAGTATATGGCTTAGGATATCCTATGAGATCGTCGGGACGACTGACTTTTGAACAACCATGATTAAAAATCACAAGAAAACCGATAAAAATAAGTACTCCGCAAAGAGTCCAAATATTTTTTATTTGTGATTTAAAAGAAGCGGCAACCGGGTGCAATGGGACTGGAAAATTCATGTTTCGTTCAGCTATGATTCGATTGCGATATTTAGAACATCCATCATCTTTTCTACGAAGTGAAATTGAATTTCTCTTTGTATCTTTTCCGATATGTCCTCAATATCTTTTCGGTTCCATTTTGGCAAGATGACCGTTTTGATCCCTGCCCGATGAGCGGCAAGAACTTTTTCCTTTATTCCCCCGACCGGCAGCACTTGCCCTCTCAAAGTTATCTCTCCGGTCATTGCCAGATCTTTTCGGATTGTTTTATTGGATAGAAGCGATACCAGCGCGGTGAGCATGGTTACACCGGCTGAAGGCCCGTCTTTTGGAATGGCACCAGCCGGAACGTGGATATGAATATCATGGGTTTCAAAAAAAGCTTCATCAATGCCGAGGGCAGTCGCATTGGCCCGAAC
>JAHDSC010000168.1 GCA_018432925.1 Desulfobacterales bacterium
AAATCTCTGGAAAAGGAGGTCTGAAAAGCAAAAGCTTATCTAAAAGAATGTCTTCGCTTATGCGTAGAATAAAGAAAAAGATAATTGGAAGCGGTTCCAGAATCTGCCCCTGGGTCCGATCTCCCGGGGGAGGGGAACGTTCCATTCTAAAAAAAGGAAACTGCCTTAGCCCGCCTTTATCTAACAGGGTGTTGAAAAACTGCGCCTGAGGCCGCCATTCAGCGTTGCACGGCTCTCTCCAATGCTCACATATGCTTGAATATGCTGCGCTTGCCGCTTCGCCGCGCGCCTTACCTGACGGCCTGATTCTTGTTTTTCAACACCCTGCTAACGTCCGACGGAAGATTTTGAAAACACTTCTACGGTTTCATCATGCGGACAGTTGCACGGAGTCCTTGACGCCGAGGGATTCGTAGATTTTCAGTGTCGCTTTCGATTGGTTGAGCGTATAAAAATGTACACCTCGCACATCGTTGTCAATGAGATCCCGAATCTGCTCCGTTGCCCAATGAATTCCTACCTTGGCGACATATTCATCATTACCGGCCCGGTAAACCGATTTTAGAAGCCGGGCGGGCAAATGTGCGCCGGCAGCCAGTTCCGCGATGCGGATCATTCCACGCAGGCTGGTAATCGGCATGATTCCCGCCAAAATAGGAACATGAATACCCGCCAGCTCACACCTTTCACAAAAATCATAAAAATCTCGATTGTCGAAAAAAAGCTGGGTGACGATGTAATCGGCTCCCTCATCAACTTTCGCTTTGAGGTATTCGATCTCTTTGAGCCGGTTCGGGGTATCCGGATGCCCTTCGGGAAAACCGGCAACCCCGATTCCCATGTGAGGAAAGTGTTTTTTTATGAATGAAACCAGTTCCGCGGCACGGGCAAAACCATCACCGGCAGGGATATAGGATTTCTGAGCCTCCGGCGGGTCTCCTCGCAATGCCAGAATGTTTTCAATGCCGTTCTCCGTATATTTTTCAAGAATCGACTTGATTTCATCCTTGCTCGAGCCGACACAGGTCAGGTGGGATACAACGGTCAAGTCCGTTTCTCTTTGAATACGGATCACCATCTCATGAGTATGTTCTCGTGTCGATCCGCCTGCTCCATAAGTCACGCTGACGTAAGATGGTTTCAACGGCATGAGGTCTGAAATCGTAAGAAAAAGCTTCTCCCAACCCGCATCGGTCTTAGGTGGAAAGAATTCAAAACTGAAGGATCTGTTCGTATTCTTTAGGATGTCTTTCACTCGCATGGTACTCCAATTCGCCCCTTGGATCCAAGAATGCACGATGGAATTGATTCGGCATATTCGGGGTTGCCGCCGGGAACCTGTTTTAACAGGTAACGAAATATGATACATGGCGATCGATATATTTTCAATACCAAAGTTCCTGAAATCTTTCTTTATAAATTGAAATCCATACGGTCGTAATCCTTTTTTCCGGATACCGTTGAATTTCCATCGATTGAAGTTTTCTTGCTTGACACTCTCGTCATAATCTTTTTATATTCTGTTCACACGATGATCCACCATTCTCATGATTCTACATTCCACGAATTGCAATAGAACCGCATGGAGGAGGCACGACCGATGAAACCAAGACGATCGATTATATCCGTACCCGGGCACGTGGAAAAAATGCATCTCAAGGTCTCCCAGAGCGACGTCGACATTGTTATGCTGGACCTGGAAGACAGTGTGCCTGTTGAAGCCAAAAAAAGTGCCCGTGAGCAGGTGATCCAATCCTTGCTTTCTTTAGACTGGAAGGAAAAAACCCTGACTTATCGCATTAACAGCCTGGACACTCCTTTTGCATACCGAGACCTTTTGGAGGTGGCGGAAGCGGCAGGTCATTTATTGGATGCGGTTGTAATCCCGAAGGTAAATCATCCGGGAGATGTGCATTTCGTGAGTCGAATGCTGGACGGAATCGAAATGAGCAAGGAATCATCCAATCGGATCGGTATTGAAGCATCCATAGAAACGGCCGAAGGACTGGAACGGGCCGCCGAAATCGCTCAGGCAAGCGACCGCCTGAAGACGCTGGTTTTCGGTATCGCGGATTATTCCGCTTCGATTGGTGCACGACTGGTTTCCATCTCCGGACATGGCGAAAAAGAAGAGGATATTTATCCCGGCCACCGCTGGAATTTCGCTTTGAGCAAAATGGTGATGGCCGCTAAAGCACACGGCTTGATGGCAATAGACGCACCTTACGGCAACTTCAAGGATCCCGTCGGACTTCAACGGTCTGCCGTCATGGCATCCGCTCTGGGATGTGATGGAAAATGGGCCATCCATCCCGCGCAGATCGAAATTATCAATCAGGTGTTCTCACCGGCTCAAGAAGATATTGACCGGGCCATCAAGGTTCTGGAAGCCCATAAACAAGCCGAATCGGAGGGGCGCGGAGCAGTCGCAGTGGAAGGACGGATGGTGGACCGCGCCACGGTTCGATTGGCAAAGCAGCTATATGAACAGGCGAAACATTTAAAAATGATATAGCGACAGAGAAACCTGATTAATTTTCATTCGACGAATTTAAAGAATCTCTGATTCCCGGCAAGTAACAGGTAACGCAATAAAATAAAACTTGTTACTTGCCGTTCGATTTATTTACTTCGCGGTCGGGATCGGTGCCCCTTGTTTGAGCATGAAGGCCGTATTTTTCCATCCGATTTTACGCACCGATCGGCAGTTCGGTACCCATCCCCTTTTCCCGGCAAAGACGCAAAATCTTCGCGCCGATTATCAGGTCCTGAATCCCCATCCCATGAGACTCGAAAATGGTGATCTGCTCATTATTTTGACGGCCCCATGATTTTTCAGCGATAATCTCTCCAAGTTCAACAATCTGGTTCCAGTGGATGCGACCCTTTTCCAGAAGAGGAAGGAGATCTCCGCATTCTCTTGCGGCCACGTCTTTGGCGTCCACGGCGACCCGGTCCGCCCTGCGGATTGTTTTTTCATCGATTTCGGTCCGGATCAGAGCATTGCTTCCGGCGGCGTTGATGTGCATTCCCGGATGTATGAATTCATGAGAAAACAGGGGCGTGTCGGAGGTTGTAATGGTAGTGATGATGTCACTGCCCTTGACAACATCTTCGGGCTTCCTGCATGGAATTACCTCAATTCCGAGTTTTTCCTCATTTCGTTTGCAAAACGCATCGAGCCTGTCGCCGATCGGATCGATTACTTTGGCTTTTTTTATTTTCCGAACGCAACACAATGCCTCCAGCTGGCCATTCGCCTGCCAGCCGGCACCGAACATTCCCACTACGCCGGAATCGTTGCGGCTCATCCACTTGGCTGCAACACCATTGGCAGCGCCGGTGCGAAGCATGCCCATGTAGTTTGCTTCAACGATTGCTTCCAGGTTGCCTCGGGCGGAGTTATAAAGGTAAACTAGGAAGCGGTTTCCCTCCTTTGCGGAGGTATAGGCCTTGTAACCGAAGACGCCGTGGCTTTCGACCGCTCCCTGCAGGATATGCAAAGCTCCTTTCGGGATGCGGGTGCGTTCCCTGGGAATATTATAAGCCGATCCGGTAGCATATTCCTTCATTACTTCTTCCACGGCGTCTACCGTCAACTGCATGGTAATAACCTGTTTTACCTCTTCTTCGGTCAGAAAAAGCGCCATTGGTTTCCTCCTGGGTTGTCAAGTGAATTCCATAGGCTGAGACTTTTGAGAAATGCTCAGTTTCGATAAAGTGATCGGAAGGCGATAATTATTACCGCAGAAATCGATTACTCAGAGGATAAAAATTTCCCTTTCCACCATAGATGCAATTTTCCTCCCAGAAACTGCCCCGTAAAGAATGCGACGATCAGAACCGGGAAGGTAATCAACTGCCATCCAATCCCGGAATGCAAACGCAGGGCAAGGATCAGGGGCACCGGCAGGTGGATTGCCAAAAACCAGGCGAATGCGAATTTTTTCACCCCGGCCCGCCAAAAACCGAACGGGAGATTTAAACAAAAAACGGCAAGAGCCATCGTCCATAGGTTCATTCGAATATCTCCAATCATATGAAGGCTCGTTTGAAAATCATCCCCAAGGAATCGGTCCCGGCGGTTATTGCAAATCGGACTAAGAGCCGGCAAAATGAGTATGTATCAAAGGCTGGATGAATTATCAATCCCATAACTTCATAGAAGTGGTTTACCAATTTGCCTCCGGGTCCGATTTCCGGGTTGGGGCGAGTGCGTTCAATCCTCAAAATACGAAATGTATTTCCAGCGATTGAACGCATCCCTCCGCATTGATTTTACAACCGATGGAAGGTTTGGAAACCATTTCTAAAAAAAGGTTGATATTTTGATCTTCCAATTATAATTTAATTTATATTTGACAAAGAGCGTAATGACCGCTTCATATTCGCCGGAAGGAGCGAAAAGGATGTATGTGAAGCGGATAAAGGCGGAAGGGTAACCCGATTTCCGGAACCGGTAAAAGACAAAAGCATCGAAAAATCAGAAGTACAACCCGAAAAAAATGAGTCGCCGGTATCCTCGATGTTTTGGACAAAGCCGGCGGCGGAAGAAAGCCACTCCCTTGACCGTCGCGTTGCCGGTCAAACAATCAAAGGAAGGGGATAAACAATGGATCAGAAGGCAAAAGCGATCATCATTCTGTATGCGGATGATGATCCGGAAGATCGGATGCTGGTCAAGGATGCGCTAGAGGAGAGCCGGCTGGCCAACGATCTGCATTTCGTTGAAGATGGCGAGGATCTGATGAATTATCTGCACCGCAAAGGCAAGTATGCGGACCTGAAGGATACAAAGTATCCGGGCCTCATCCTGCTTGATCTCAACATGCCGAAAAAAGACGGTCGTGAGGCACTGAAGGAAATCAAGCAGGATCCCGATCTGCGTCGGATACCGGTCGTGGTGCTGACGACTTCAAAAGCGGAAGAGGACATTTATCGCAGCTATGATTTGGGCGTGTCCGGATTTATCGTAAAGCCGGTGACGTTTGAAACATTGACGGAGGCAATAAAAACGCTGGGCAAGTACTGGTTTGAAATCGTTGAACTGCCGATCTGAGCTGCGATGCGTATCTCTTGTGGATTCCGAATGGGTTTTCCCCAAAGCCGTTTCGGTGTTGACCGATCACCACGAGACAATTGATTTTTCCTCCCTGGCCGGGAGAGACCGAAGATCGGTTCCGATGAAAAAGACCGATATGGACAACCGCCGACTCAAAGTTCTTCTTGTCGAAGACGATGAAGACGACTTTGTAATGACGCGCGATTTACTTTCCGAAATCGATGAAAGTCGTTTTGATCTGGAGTGGGTTGCTACGTATGACGCGGCACTTGAGACGATGATAGGCAACCGGCACGATGTTTATCTTGTCGATTACCGTATGGGCGGGCACAACGGGATTACGCTTTTGCGTGAAGCCGTCGATTGTGGATGCCGGGCGCCGATTATTCTGATGACCGGGCAGGGGGACCGGGAAGTGGATATGGAAGCGATGGAGGCCGGGGCGGCGGATTATCTGGACAAAGGCGAAGTCGGGCCGAGACTGCTGGAGCGATCGATCCGATATGCGGTGGAGCGGTATCGAATGCGCGCGGAGCGAAGGGCTGCCGAGTCGCGTTTTGAGTCGATTATCGAAAGCAATATCGACGGCATCCTTATTGTCGACCGGAATGGGGTGGTGAAGTTTGTAAATCCGGCAGCCGGAAAGATTTTCCGGCGAAAGGCGGGCGCGTTTGTCGGAGGCCGGTTCGAGTTTTCGTTGGAATCGGATGAGACACGGGAGATCGAGATTTTCCACGGCAATGAAGAAATCCTTACGCTGGAGATGAGGGTGACGGAGATAGACTGGGAAGGGGAAAACGCCCGCCTCGCTTCCCTGAGAAACATCACCGAGCGGAAAAAGACGGAAAACGCCCTTCGCAGCAGTGAAATCCAGAAGCGGGCGATTCTGGACGCATCCCTTGACTGCATTCGCTATGTTGACAGGGACATGAGAATTATCTGGTCCAATAAAACGAATATTATTGGACTTGGTTTGACTCCGCAAGATTTGATCGGTCGTACCTGTTATGAAGTTTTTGTCGGGAGGGACAAGCCATGCGAAGGCTGTCCAACGCTCAAGGCAAGAGATACCGGAAAGACGGAGAGGGCTATTATAAAAATCCCCGATCGACAAAATTATGAAGGGGATACTTTCTGGTATGATTACTGTGTTCCGATTACGAATGATGCCGGCGAAGTGACGAACTTCATACAGATTTCAAGAAACGTCACTGAACTGAAACAGGCCGAAGAACGAATCCGAACCCTCACCCAAAAACTGATCAAGGCCCATGAAAACGAACGGCAACGTCTTTTTCGAGGCTTGCATGACTCGGTTGCTCAGAACCTTTCCGCTCTGAAAATAGGAGTGGAGACTCTTTTCGATCCCTTCCCGGAGGTTCCCGAGGAGATTGGTCGAAGGCTTTCCGAATGTTCAGGCATTCTTTCCGGCCTGGTCGTTGAGATTCGAAATTTATCTTATGACCTATGCCCCGTATGCCTGGATGAGTTGGGGCTTGGGAAAGCCGTTTCTCAATTCTGTGATGAATTTTCCGCGAGAACCGCGATACCGGTGAACTTTATTCATTTCGGTATTGACAATGTTAAACTGGATCCCGATATGGAGATCAACCTGTATCGCCTGATCCAGGAAGCCCTGGAAAACGTTAAAAACCATGCGGATGCCGGTAACGTGACCATCCGGCTGGTTGCTTCTTTTCCGAGGGTCATTCTTCGCATTGAAGACAATGGTAAAGGTTTTGATGTGGAGAATCGTTTAATCTCCGCTTCAAAAGAAAAGCGCTTGGGACTCTATAGCATGCAGGAAAGGGTTCGTCTGCTTGACGGTAAAATGAGCATCCGATCAAAACCCATGCGGGGGACGAAAATTCGGATAGAGGTTCCCTTCAGGCCCAAAAACGATTTCAACGGAAGCGGTGCATGGGCTGGAGGCGGATTAATCGGGGCATGAAGCTGAAAGAAGTCAAGAACTGTATTTTCGATGTGAACGGTGTTCTGATTGATTCAAACGTGGCGAATGCACGGGCAATGGCCGAGGCATTTACTGATGACGCGGGCCTGCGGAAGCGAATCGCTGAACTCTATTTAACACTTACCGGGATCGACCGCGGGACAAAGATACGACGAATTCAGGAGAACATAATTTGCCGTCCCTTCCATGAAGGGGAATTTGAGTTGCGATGGCAAAGGTTCAAAAATCTATCAGGTAACGGTATGCGGGGAGCCCGCCTGATGCCCGGTTGCAAAGAAGTTCTGGATGAACTGAAAAAACGACGGATCCATCGAATCGCGCTGTCCAACACGCCGCTGAAGGAGCTTAAAAATGGTTTATCGGCGCATGGTCTCGAACACCGATTCGAAATCATCCGCGGGGGCGGAGACTGGACGAAATCGGAATCGCTCCGTTGTTTACTGGAGGAGTTTCATTTCAATCCCGTTCAATGCCTCTTTATCGGGGACGGAAAAGGTGATCTGGCAGCCGCCGGGCTTGCCGGCATTTCATTTGTCGCAATCGATCCGGGTACGGATGAATTTGCGGGCGAAACCGGGTTCGACGGCCCCTATATCGATCTGTGTCATTGGGGGAAGGCGATCTCGCTCATTCAGTTTTAAACCGTTGGGTCATGAGCCCAAATTTCCCACCTTTCAAATAAAATCACTCAAAATCACTTGACATAATTTTAGCCATAATATAAGGCTGTTATCATGGATTCGAGTAAAAGTTAAATTCACTCGAATTCACCCGAAATAATCAAAAGTGGTATCAAGACGGTATCAGGAAAAATCACTGGATTATTAAAGTGGTCGGGATGTCAGTTTTTCCATTTGGAATAGCTGGTACATCCAGCGCTCTTATAACTGTTTGTTTACTCACCGTCCCATCGGCTTTGGTGGTGGTCGGGATGTCAGTTCCGTCATATGACGAAACTCAAGGAGGGAAAAAATGATTCGGGAAAAAACTCAATTCCCTGGGGTGTATCGCCGCAAAACCAAAAAAAATGACATTGCCTATGACATTGCCTATCGGTCCGAAGGGAAGAAAATCTGGGAGAAGGTGGGCCTTGCCTCCGAGGGATATTCCGAGAAACTTGCATCCATTGTCCGAGGTGAAAGGATTCGTTCTCTCAGGCATGGGGATGAACTCCCTAACCAAAAAGCAAAGGCTCCCCTGATGAAGGACGTATGGACCCGATATGAAAAGTGGATCGATCAAAATAGGGCAGGGCGAGGTTTTGAGGATAAATGCAGATATAAGAAGCACCTAAAGACTCGTTTTGAAAATAAGAGAATGAACGAAATAGCCCCTTTTGACATAGAGGGCCTAAAGATCGATTTGAAGAAAAAAAACATGGCCCCTGCAACAATTAATCACATCTTGAAACTCTTGAATCAAATTTTTAACAAGGCTATCGAGTGGAATCTTTTCCGAGGGATCAATCCCGTAAAAAAAATAAAACTGCTCACAAAGGATAATCAGCGAATTCGTTTCCTATCCCATGAAGAAGCGGCACTTTTACTTGATGAACTCAAAAAGGCAAGCATGGCCGTGCATGATATAGCATTGATCTCTTTGCACACAGGCATGAGGTGCGGAGAAGTTTTCAACCTACGAGGTCACGATATAGACCTCACGAATAACCTCATCATGGTGCGAGATCCAAAGAACAAAAAAAACCGTCATTGCTTCATTACGAATTCAATCCGGGAAGTATTGGAAAGAAGAAATCCCGAAAGACCCGGAGATCTTGTATTTCCTGATCGGTACGGGCAAAAGAGAAAAGGAATCCCGGTCGGTTTTCGAAAGACGATAAAAAAACTCGGTTTCAATAATGGGGTGGAAGATCGAAGATATAAGGTTTGCTTTCACTCCCTCCGTCACACTTTTGCCTCATGGCTTGCACTTCAAGGCGAGTCTCTACTTACGATTAAAGAACTTCTCGGACACAAGAGTATTCAGATGACCGAGCGGTACAGTCATTTAAGCACTGATCACAAAAGATCGGCGACCTCCAGGCTGGCCGAGTTTTTTAATGCTATCGAAAAAGACCCCAAACGAGCGAAAGAAACCCCATAGGTTCACGTTTTAAGGGGGTATTTTAAAAAAGGCATATCCTACTATGCCCCTGCTGGAGATCGTGCAAATTTGCGATATTATGCGGTGGAAAAAAGCTTGACTCCCCATAATAATATGGGTTAATTTTTCCTCTCAAAACACTACGAAAAAAGTTTTACTATTCAAAAAAAAACATTTGTAAAATTTCTTGGTACTCATTTATAATGCGCACAACTACAAAAAAGGCCCTAACCTCCAGCCTCCAAGCATGGGTTAGGGCCAAATTCTGAAAAACGGCTCCGGAGAGCCATATTTTGTCTCGCATTCTACCTTTTTTAAGTAGAATGTCAAGAAAAAAATAACGAATATCGTTTTTTTCTCCCCGGAGCCTCCGAACGAAAAGGAGGTTCATGAACAAAAAAAAGGCTCTTTCCCCCAAGCAAGTCTGTGAAATTTATCCCACCACTACCGGAACCCTTGCCAATCTAAGATCTCAGAGGCGAGGCCCTCGATATTTTAAAAACGGTCGCGAAATCCTATACCGCCCTGCGGATCTTGAGGTTTGGTTCTTCCGTCATCCCGTTTTAACCTCTGACAGTTTGGAGGTGGCCCATGACTGAATTCGAGCAAGCCATCCAGGCCATTGAGCAAAAAGTATCATTAATCGATTCGATGGAAAAAGACCTTGAGGGTCTCTACGAGTCTTTAAGTCAGATGATGGAAAAATTTTATCTCCTGAAACAGCTTAATCGATATGAATCCAGAATCGATGAATTTTCACCAGAGCTTTCCAATCGAATCGATGCATGCCGGATCTTGCTGGAGGATTGCCATGAATAAAAGGGTGGTTATCGCTTATATAGATTTAGGGTATCCTGTAATCCCTGTTTCTCCACGAAACAAGAAACCCCTGATCCCCTGGAGCGAATTTCAAAACCGGGTGCCTTCGAGTGTCGAATTCGATGACTGGCTTCAAAAGTGGCCCGATATGATGATCGGAATCGTCACGGGTGAAAAATCAAAAATCCTGGCCGTGGATTGTGATTCTGAGGAGGCATATCAAAAAATACAGGAGTATCTCCCCGAAAATCTTTTAACTCCTGTTTCGAAAACCCCTCGCCCTGGTCATCATCTTTATTTTCAATATCCCGAGGGCTCCGGCCTCACAGTCGGAACCGCTGTTCTTCCCGGAGTCGATTTCCGAGGGCAAGGGGGCTTCATTATTTGCCCTCCATCAAAAAACGGGACAAAAACAGGGTATTCCTGGCTGCCTGGTCTCGGCATATTTAATGTAAAACCGGCGCCGATCCCGGAGGGCTTGCTTGAGGTCTTGAAAGCGGGCGCCGTGGCTAGCAGACCCCTCAAAGGGTCTGCATATAATAATAAGGTACCTTCCTCTAGTATAAATAAAATTCCTTATATAGGGGGTGTAGACAAATCTGTAGACAATGCCGAAAAAACGTTTCGAGAGGGGCAGCGGGATGAGTCACTTTTTCACATTGCCCATTGCCTTTTTAAGGGTGGATGCCAAGAGCACGAAGTTAAACAAGTTATTGATATATTAGCAAGAAACTGCGATCCACCCTTCCCCGAAAAAGAAATTAATGCAAAGATTTTGAGTGCTCTAAAGCGGTCGGATCGTCGAGAAAAGGCTCTTTCGGATGAGGTTCGAGACTTCATTTTGTCTACAACTGGCTACATTTTGTCTACAGACATCTACAGTTGTCTACAACTGTCTACAAGAGACGAAAAGAAGAACGTTTCCATCATCCTAAAACGCCTATGCAATGATGGATTAATTGAGCGATTCGGTAATAAAAACGGCTGCTTTCGTCGTGTCGAAACTGAGGTTGAGATCCTCGATTTCGTTAATGCCTCCGGCAAAGAGTTTGAAATTGATTTCCCGATGGGGCTC
>JAHDSC010000054.1 GCA_018432925.1 Desulfobacterales bacterium
AAGCACAGAAAAAAAAATTATTAAAAAAGGGAGGTGAAAAACACCAGTTTGAAAGGGCGGTTTGAAATCGTTTTTGGACCTTTTGAAATGGCTCCATTACGGCGATCACGACTGGCTCCATTAAGGCGATCATTGACAATCCAAAACGGAGGCCTGCTTGCTAAGATCAAGCTTCTCGGATAGTTTTCGGGCGAGAAAGGCGCCACGGCTGTCCATGGCCGAAGAAAAAGAATCGGCGAACTCCGGATTCCGCATGGTCGTTGTCCAATCTTCACCTTCTTTTTTGTCGGACTATCCAGCAGGTTTTCCGGTCTTGAGTACTTCACGGAATTCGATGCATTGCGGACGGTTTTTAAGAGAATCATAATATGGCACCAGACTGTCGGGGCTATCATTTACAAGATATCTCAGTGATAGGTCCGTCAATCCGTATTTGTTGTCATACGCTTCAATCAATTCCAAAGAGAGAAGGAGTGACAGCAGGACATCCGCGGGCCGAGACTGAATTTTCAACCCTGCACAAATCTCCCGGAACGTCTTCGGACCCTTTTTGAGAAATGTGAAAAAATCGAAGTATGCAATCGCGGATATCAGTAAATCCCAGGCATAGATGGAATCCCTGTATCTGAGCAGACGACTCGGATCATCGGGCAGAGAGCAGATCTTCACTTTTCCTTTCCTTTGGTTCGGCTTTCTGATCAACAGTGGCTGAAAGCCGTCCGATGAGTGAAACTCCCCGCCTTAAAAGGCGGGGCTTCTTAAAAAGGGCAAGGAGGGGGATTGCATCCCCCTTGCCCCTGCACCGCATTCATCCCCGCCATAAATGGCGGGGTATTCTGCGGGAGTTTCATAAGCTGAATATCAGCCGCCTATACTTCAATCACCTCATTTATTTGGGTTATTATCTCTATGTCTGTAAATTTGAGTTTGTCTTCGTTCAGTTCCTGAGCAGCAGAATTATACCTGTCTGCGAGTTGCTCCATAGATTCGAAGGTTAAGTGGCTGACGGCTATATAGGGTGAGGGTTGGTCTTGTAAGGAAAGCCCGAG
The DNA here is from genome assembly GCA_018432925.1 of Desulfobacterales bacterium. Taxonomy (GTDB): domain Bacteria; phylum Desulfobacterota; class Desulfobacteria; order Desulfobacterales; family JAHDSC01; genus JAHDSC01. The sequence continues at coordinate 1,050 of JAHDSC010000054.1, forward strand.
ATCTATCTCTACCTTCGTCGGATTTAATCTTCTTTTCACTAGAGGCATATGATAATTCTTATAATATTCGAAATCGAACCTCTTACCTTCGATTCTAGGGTATAAAACTAATACGCGGATCATTTTTTCTCCAAAATATTTTTATGATTTATCAAGTCTAAGGTCGCCACTCAGGGGTGAGGATATCGAACCCGTAAAGTGTCGGCATCATCCCATTACGTTGTTTGGGACGCAATTACTTTGATGCCAAAAAAAATCATGGCCCCTCCTAATACTCGATCAATATAGTGCCCGAATTTCCTGAAATGCCTGGAAACAAGAGGACTGGAGAGCAGCGTTACCGCGAAGGAAAACCATGCGAATTGAAGGATCATAATCCACAAGCCATATATAACAATCAGGAATAGAGGCATATTCGGCGATAAGACTATAGTGAATAAAGAAATAAAGTATATGGGTGCTTTTGGATTCAGCGCATTACACAGGAATCCTATTCCAATCGTTCGAATAGAAGAAGAGGCCTCTATACTCTTGCTTTGGATATCTTCGACTTTACGTGGTCTTGATCGAAGTCCTTTTAAACCCAGATAGATTAAGTAGCTTCCGCCAAGCATCTTGATTACCCAAAGCGCGGTCAATGATTTTGCTATGACCGCAGCCAATCCCAAAGAAGAGTAAGTAATGTGTACGGACAGGCCTAAGGCAATTCCAAGACTACATAAAAGTCCGGATTTCTTGCCATTGGATAATGTCTGTTGTGTTACCATTAAAAAATCAGGACCGGGTGAAGCAGCTGCTAACAGATGGACAATTGTGATTACAAATAATCCTTGTACGAATTCCATCTTTTACTCCTTTGTTTACAATTCCAAGAGTAACGGGTGTGTTTCATTGGTTGCGTGCCAAGAGAGACTTTCCGATTACTCGACCCAAAGTAGCCCTGGTCAACTGACCCGATTTATATTCCGACAGGGCATTCTATTTTTTTACTATTTCCTTGGCAACACAATATATCCCTTTGCCATCAAATCCTGGATTAAAGCATAAATTACAGGAGATACATTCTGCCTTGAACATATCTCCAGTTCGCCAACGGTTAACCAAGCCCGGTTCTCTGATAAACGGTCGAACGTTTATAGGGGACGTCCATTGGATTATTGATCGAATTTCTCAAACAGGGATAATCCTATCGCTTGGGCGATTTTCTGTCCTCTTTTTGCCGATTGGCTGATGGTTGGCTGGGATAATTTCAACTCTTTGGACAGCTCGATGGTTGTCATCCCCAGCTCTCGCGTTGCCCAATAACACAGCAAGCTGCGCGCTTTTACATTTTTGGGGTACTTACCCGGTGTCAAGATTTCCTGCGGTTCAAGTCCAGACAGCTTTGTCACCCGTTTCACCAACCATTTGAAATCGCAGCCATCGGCTTCCAGGCGGTATTTTCGTTCCAGATCCTCCCGGGCCTCTTTCAATACCGATTCAACAAACTGGCCGTCTCCTAGAATGCGTTCATCCCCTTTAATCCGCTCAAACCCCTTGCGCAAGGCTTTCACCGCAGACCATCCGCCAACGCAACGCACAAGGCCCCCGCCCACCAAGTATGGTTTTCGACCTTCACAGATTCCCTTTGCCACATATTCGCGGTAATGCCGACGAGCAGACAAGCTCTTATTGGAATAAAACCTCAGAATATAATCCGTATCCTGCCCCGGTTGCTTGCTTTTTCCCATCATCACACTGTGACCCCCATAAGCATAGGTGTCCAAAGCCTTCAAATCCTCCACAAGCCTGGCGCGCAATGGATTCAAGTGGATGTAGCGCACCAGCTCCAACAAGTATAAATCCTCCTGACACAAAATGGATTTGTAGCGATTCTGGAAGAGTTGACCATGTCGGCGGTGGCGATGATTGAAGCTGACGGCATATCCGGTCAATAGCCGCCGCATCACCGTAGCGATTGGCGTAGTGCCGGTTTTTAGCAACAGATGAGCGTGATTCGGGATCAAGGCCCACGCAAAACAGGGCGTGCCGGTTTCAATCAAGACGGCTCCCAGCCGTTCCAGAAAGTTGTTCCTGTCTTCATCGTCATAGAATATCTTTCGACGTTCAATGCCCCTGACGATAATATGATGCAGCGCTCCAGGAGCGTCTATGCGGGCTTTCCGTGGCATGTTTACCGTATAGCATAAAACGATACGTTGGCAAACGTATAATGCAATAGACGTCCCCTAAATCCCACGTATAGCACGAAACGATACGGTGGCAAACATATAATACAATAGACGTCCCCTAAATCCCACCGCTGAGACTCAGGGCGACGTGCTTCGAATGATCCGCCCATTAATCATACAGTTCCCAAATTACCAGAAGCAATAAATTCGGGTTGGGCACTTCCGATTCGATGGCGATATCGGCGCCCCTGATGAGTTCGCTCTTGCCGCAACCGGAAGCGATGCAGCTGCAAATTTTTTTCGTTGCGCGAATCTGGTACGAAATCGCATCGTAAAATATCCGCATGTCATTTAGGACGGCCGAAAGTTCGCTGTGCGATTTTGCATAAAAGGAAAAAGGGGAAATTCTTTCAAGCAGTGTTTCGAGGTTTCGGATCAGTTTCCGGGTATGGTTGGAGGTTATTTCCAGCTTCCGAAAGTCAGGACCGCAAAGGAGCAACTTCAGCCCCCCGATGATTTCGCTCTTGCTTTTTTTAGATCCTTCCTCGGAATAATACAGATCGCTCTTACGGTGCCCGGAAGCGATATGTTCACAAATCTTTTTGGTGGCACGCACCTGATCTTCAACCGCCCGTAAAAACAGGATCGTTTCATAGGCGGCTCCTTCCGATAACTCCCCGATGCCGGCGGGTACGCCATGATAAGCGGCTTTTTCCGACAATGTACGGATGGCCAGGAGGATTTCTTCTCCCCTGCTGTAAATTCCGTATAACGTATCGAGATCGCCCCCGCAGAATTTTAATTTCAGCCTGCGTATTTTTTCGCTTTTACTTTCGCCCGGTTCGGGAGTGGAATCATAATTCTCCATCCCGTTTTCAGCTTTACCTTCGACGGGAATGCTCAAGGCAAAAAAAATTGTTGCCAGAATCAACCTGATCATACCAACCCATTGGTTTTTCATTTTCTTCTCCTGTCTTGGTCTTGAGGGTTTCCATCAACTCATTCCGCAACACCGGAAGCCGGAAAAACACGGTTGAAATTTCCTTCGGATCAATGACGAGATTTTTTAAGCCTTTTCACCGAATGACATTTTCATTATAAACCGATCCTGCTGATTATCAATGGATATATGAGAGTCACATGATGAATGGAAGGGGTTTCCATACCTTCGATCCGGTTTTAGCAGGGTGTTGAAAAACTGCGCCTGAGGCCGCCATTCAGCGTTGCACGGCTCTCTCCAATGCTCACATATGCTGAATATGCTGCGCTTGTCGCTTCGCCGTGCGCCTTGCCTGACGGCCTGATTCTTGTTTTTCAACACCCTGTTAGATCATTCATTTTTTTGTTTGACTTGAATTTTTGGCTGGGATAAAAAGTTGTTGAGAAACGAATTTCTATTTCCCTCACTTCATCTCATCTTCTCATTTCTTTTCGTCTCGAACGGCTTACAGCTTCAAACCGAATCCTTCGAAGGACGGTCGAAGACGAGCCAAGGCTTCTCATGGACAGGCACCGCTTTTTGAGCCGAATTCTTCGATAGGAAAACAAGCAAAGGTTGTTGTTCCAAAGGCCCTATGTCACGATGGCAGGAAGGGCAGGATTATGTCTTTCAGGGGGTGGACACGGAATTTGGTTCAAGCCGTCCGGGAAATACACCCGACAGGCGGTATTGCGGGCCTCTTCATGATGCTCACATATTCAGTATCGCTACGCTTTTTCATCGACCCGCGTCTTGCTCTTGGACCTTCTCCCTGTTTATGAAATGGATAGTGGTGATCACTCAAAGAATTTCTCATCATTTGTGAGGTGATATGTGAAACGAATCCTCAAATTATGCATAGAAGTGGTTTCAAAACCCCCCAATCGGGTTTACGATCAAGAAGGAGGCGATACTGCTGGAATCGATTGGATGGAGCGCATCGTATCGACTCGGAGATCCGGCCAAAGGGGAGGTTTTGAAACCACTCCTAACGCGCTCCCGGCCGAAACGATCCGGTCGGGAGTAACAATGAGCAGCTTAAATAGGAAATTCGAATATCTTATCTATCGGAACGGACCCGTTCAAAAGGCTTTCCATTGAAAAAATCATGAGCCGGAAGGAGGCAAAAAATGAAAAAACCGTCGATTCTGATAATAGCCCTGGTAGCCTGTTTCTGCTTGTCCACATATGCGTTTGGAGAAAGCGCAACAAAAGAGGAATGCGAAGCAAAATGCAAGGAAGCCGCCCAGGTTGTTCTCGATAAGGGGGTTGACGCAGCCGTCGTAATGATCAATGACAAAAACGGTCCCTTTGTCTGGAAAGACACCTACGTGTGGTTAAACGATCTGGACGGCAACATGCTGGCTCATCCCATCAAGCCGGACATGATCGGAAAAAACTGGATGGAATTGAAAGATAAGGAAGGAAAACCGTTTTTTAAAGAGCTCATCGATATTGCCAAAAGCACGGGATCGGGATGGGTCAGTTACAAATGGCCCAAGCCGGGGGAAGAGGCATTATCTGAAAAGATCACTTATTGCTACCGGGTGCCGGGAACCAATCTGATGACATCCGCGGGTACTTACAAATAAGCCGACGGCAGTGCTTTCAGGAAGAATCCATCCTTGGAAGCACTGCTTTTTTTCATTTGGGCCGCTCGCTGATTATGAAAAGAGATGAATCCGGTTTCCCCGATTTAATAATATCAGAAGATTTTTCTTGACATCTTTTTTATAAATCAACTATAGGAAGTCAATAGAACCTTTGGATAACGCTCAATTATTTTCGAGGACGGAAACCGGAGCGTAACGCTTGCATTGAACGAAGCGGGGCTTCAGGAAAGGGCGTTGGAAGAAACAATAAGTTAAAAGGCTGTTATATGTTATTTTCGGTTTTCTATTTTTGCCTCTTTAGTTTTCTGGATGGCTTCTTTTTTAAGAAGTCTATCCATGGGGCGGTGCTGTAGAAAAACCGAATAAGACAACAAATCCATGGGTAGACGCAATCGCGGGCCCCATGGTTTTTTTATTTATAGCTGTGGGATGGATCCCGCAGCTATTTTTTTTGAAAAATTGAAGAACCCTGCGCCGAGCTGCAGCGAATCTTCGACCGCAAGGACTTTTTATCTAATTTTTGATTCGCTCGCCAACCCCGCGGCAAGCCGCGGAGAATGCGCTCGCTGTTGCGGTTCAATAACGGTTTTCCGTTAGAATACAGCGATTCCGTCCGGTTGAGATTTGCACGAGATGATCCGGACGAATCCAATCAAATTTTCACGGCCGGCCTATTTTGGTTCCAATGGATCAATTGGGTGTAATCAATAAACGAAAGGAAGGAAAATCATGCGGCAAATCATCCCGATAAAAAAGGGCATAAAACGTCTTTGTCTTTTTCTGGCAGCGTCCCTGCTGTTTTCCTCACCCGCGCTTTCCAAAGATACGTTCAAGATTGGAGGCGTTTTTTCAGTAACCGGTCGGGCGTCATTTCTGGGGGATCCCGAAAAAAAGAGCATGGAGATGCTGGTCAACCAAATCAATGCGAAGGGCGGAATCGATGGGCGTCTCCTTGAGGCGGTTATCTATGACACCGAGGGAGATCCGCAGAAGACGGTAAATGCCGTCAGCAAGCTGATTAACAAGGACCAGGTGATCGCAATTATCGGCCCCAGCCTGACACCGACCACACTTGCGGTAGTTCCTTTCGCCGAGCGATCAAAAACTCTTCTGATCAGTTGCGCCGCGGGAATCCTGATCACCGAGCCGGTAAAACCATGGGTCTTCAAAACCGCTCAGAGCGATGCACTGGCGGTCGCTTCGATATATCAGCATATGAAAGCCCAAGGCATCAAAAAGGCGGCCATCTTATCGGTTTCCGACGCCTTTGGTGAAAGTGGGAAACAGCAGCTGGAAAAGCAGGCCGACGCATATGGAATCACCGTAATCCGGTCGGAAACTTTCGGAGCGGGGGATACGGACATGACTCCGCAGTTGACCAAAATACGGAAAGAAAATCCGGAGGCAATTATCTGCTGGGGAACAAATCCCGGGCCTGCGGTGGTTGCTAAAAATGTGAAGCAACTGGGATTGCAAATTCCCCTTTATCAGAGCCATGGGGTCGCTTCGCCCAAATTTATCGAGCTGGCCAGCGACGCGGCGGAAGGAATTTATCTGCCGACCGGAAAAATCCTGGTGGCGGACTTGCTGCCGGATAACGATCCGCAGAAACCGGTTCTGCAGAATTATATCAAAGAGTTTGAAAGCCGGTACAACATGCCGGTTTCCGGCTTCGGAGGTTATGCGTACGATGCGGTCCGCATGCTTGCAGAAGCGTTGAAAGGTTCCAACGGCGACAAAGAAAAAGTACGTGCGGCGCTCGAAGAGATGAAGGGTTTTGTCGGTGTAAGCGGTGTCTTCAGCTTTTCGAAAACGGAACACAACGGTCTGAGCCCGGATGCTTTTGTCATGGTTCAAATCCGAAACAACACCTGGGAACTGATCCGATAAGCAGGAGCATCTTTCCGATAAATGTCATAGAGGCTTTCAGCACATCATGCAGGAAATTCTTCAGTATCTTTTTTCAGGAATCACAAACGGAGCCATTTACGCGGTGATCGCCGTTGGCTTTTCCATGCTTTACAATTCCACGGAGCTGATCAATTTCGCTCATGGTGAATTTGTCATGCTGGGAGGGCTGGGAATCGTCACCTTATGGGGCGGCTCTCTCCTCCCTTTACCCGCGGCCTTCGTTCTGACGGTGATCGGAGTTGCATTTGTAGGATTCCTTCTCGAGCGGGTGGCCCTCCGGAAGGTTTCCAGATCCCAGCCGATCGTTCTGGTGATCATCACGATAGGGGCTTCTATTTTTTTGCGTGGAATCGGGATGCTGATTTGGGGAAAAGATGCGCATGCCATTCCTTCTTTCACCAAACTTTCGCCGATGGATGTGTTCGGGGCCAAATTGATGCCCCAGAGCATATTGATTCTCGCGATCGTCCTGCTTGTAGTGGTCGGCCTCCATCTTTTTTATCGAAAAACCCTTACCGGCAAGGCAATGCAGGCTTGCGCCATCAACGAAAAAGCGGCCTGGTTGTCCGGTATCCCATCCGACCAAATGGTCCTGCTCGCTTTTTTCCTGAGTGCGGGTATCGGAGCCATCGCGGGCATCATCATCGCACCCATCACCATGTGCGGTTACGACATGGGGATTTTGCTCGGCTTGAAAGGATTCTGTGCGGCGATGCTCGGAGGACTGGGCAGTTTATGGGGATCTCTGGTCGGTGGATTACTGCTCGGAATATCCGAATCATTAGGTGTGGGATACGTTTCATCCAGCCTGAAGGACGCCATCGCCTTTCTGGTTCTTCTGCTCATTCTTTATATCCGCCCAACCGGTATCCTGGGGATAAAGGAGGCAAAACGGTTTTAATGAAAGCCTTAATCAGACAATGAAACCGGAATGTTTTAAAAACAGACTCTATTACGGAATTTTTCTTCCGGTCATCGCCGTTTCTGGGTTTGTGATCGACAGCCCGTATTATCTTCAGGTACTGACCTTTATCGGAATCAACACCCTCCTTACGATCGGATTGAACATGCTGATGGGGTATGCAGGTCAGATATCCCTCGGCCATGCCGCGTTCTACGGCATCGGTGCTTATACAACCACGATTCTCACCGTTCATTTTGATTTTTCTCCATGGGCAGCCCTTCCCTGCACCTTGGTGGTGACAGGTATGGTGGCCTTTCTGGTCGGGCTCCCGATGTTAAAACTGACCGGTTATTACCTGGGCATGGGAACCCTTGGATTCGGCATGATCGTTTATGTTCTCTTCCGGGAGTGGAGTCATGTTACCGGCGGATCATCCGGTATGGTCGGTATACCGTCTCTTTCTTTGGGACCGGTTTCATTTTCCGACAGCCGCAATTATTTTTATCTGGTCTGGATGATCGTTCTTGTATGCATCGTGTTTTGTCAGCGCCTCATTCAATCGCGGGTTGGAAGGGCGCTTCGCTCGATCTCCGACAGCGAGAATGCGGCAAAAGCCCTGGGCGTCGATACGAAAGATCTCAAACTGAAGATCTTCATCTTAAGTGCGCTGTTCGCCGCCATGGCCGGGTTTCTATACGCCCATCTCGTCACTTTCATCAGTCCGGGCTCTTTTGATTTCATGGTTTCGATCCGAATGGTAACAATGGTGGTGATCGGCGGCATGGCCAGCATCTGGGGGGCATTGCTGGGCGCATCGGTTCTGACGTTGCTTCCCGAGTGTCTTCACGCCTTTGCGGACTTTGAAATGGTGGTATACGGACTGATCCTGATGCTGATCATGATTTTTATGCCCCGGGGACTGACCCGCGGCCTGATGGATATCTATGAGCGCTCCGTGTCTAAACAGATTTGAGAAGCCGCCGCTGTTGCGGGCGGATTCCATATCCAAAGCCTTCGGCGGTGTCCAGGCGTTGCTGAACGTCTCTTTTGAGGTCAGCGAGGGAACGATCCTGGGAATCATCGGTCCGAACGGCGCCGGGAAAACAACGCTTTTCAACGTGATCACCAGCGCGTATCCCCCTGATTCGGGACAGCTTTTTCTGGATCGCAAAAAAATTCAGAACAGAAAGGTACATGAACTCGTTCGCCTCGGTATTGCCAGGACCTTCCAGAATGTCGAGCTGTTTGAAAATATGACGGCGCTGGAAAATGTGATGGTCGGCCAGTATACCCAAACCCGATGCGGAATTTTTGCAGCCGCGGCCCGTCTGCCGTGGGCCGTAGCGGAAGAAAAGCAGGCGCGGGAAGAAGCCATGGCTCTTCTTTCTTTTGTGGGAATTGCGCAATATGCGGAAAACCGAAGCGGGAATCTGCCGTTCGGATGGCAACGGCTCCTGGAAATCGCCCGTGCTTTGGCCGCAAAACCCAGGCTGCTGCTTCTGGATGAACCGGCGGCCGGGTTAAACGCCGTTGAAACACGCCGATTGGGAAACCTGATCGAAAGAATCCGGCATCAGGGCGTCACTATTTTGTTGGTTGAACACGATATGAACCTTACCATGACGATTTGCGACCGGATTATCGTTCTGAACTACGGGAAAATACTCGCCCATGGCACACCGGAGGAGATTCAATCGAATCCGGCCGTAATGGCCGCATACCTGGGAACATCCGAGGTAAGCCCCTTAATTTATGATTAGAAGGCAATGTATGCTGAATATCCAAAATTTAAAGTGTTATCATGGTCGAATCCAGGCAATTAAGGGAGTCGATCTGTTTATTGGAAAAGGTGAACTGGTTACGCTGGTCGGCGCCAATGGCTCCGGGAAAAGCACGTTGGTCCAGGCGGTCTGTGGATTACTCAATGAATGGAAAGGGGAAATCCGCTTCGAGAATGAACTGCTTGCCGGTCTGAAGCCTTCCTCAATCGTCAAACGCGGGATCAGCATGGTGCCGGAAGGGAGAATGATTTTTTCCACCTTGAGCGTTTTGGACAACCTGAAACTCGGCGCTTACACCCGGTACCGGAAAAAAAGAATGGCCGAAGCTGTCGAAAATGATCTTCAGATGGTTTTGGACCTATTCCCCGTACTTAAGGATCGGGCATCTCAACCCGCGGGCACCCTTTCCGGCGGCGAGCAGCAAATGCTTGCCATTGGTCGGGCTCTGATGGCGCGTCCCAAACTGCTTGTGCTGGATGAACCATCCGTGGGACTGGCACCGCTACTGGTTCGAAAGATATTATCCACCCTTGAACAGCTCCGAAATCAAGGACTGACAATTCTTCTGATCGAACAGAACGCTCACGCCGCCCTTGAAATCGCCGATCGCGGATATGTAATCGAAACCGGCCGTGTGGTTCTGGAAGGTGCCGCATCCGATCTGCTCAACGACGAGGAGTTGAAGAAAGTCTATCTGGGTAAGGATTACTGCGAGTCATACCCGAAGAATTTCATCCCGCTCCGATGCTGCAATTAACAGGGTGTTGAAAAACAAGAATCAGGCCGTCAGGCAAGGCGCGCGGCGATGCGACAAGCGCAGCATATTCAAGCATAGTGAGGCAGTGGAGAGAGCCGTGCAACGGTGAATGGCGGCCTCAGGCGCACTTTTTCAATACCCTGTTAAAGCGTTTCCAGACCATCCGCAAACGACTCCATCGCCGCTGGGTTTGTAAAACCGGTTTTATGTGTTTCTCAAGCAGTTGAGAGAAACCATCCAACCCTGACGGATCCGAGGTCAACCGTTGTCGGGGCAAACGGTTTACCCGGGCAATTCATCCATCGCGTCCTGGTCGATCGCTTTCGCTCAATTTATCGGATCATATCCGAAACAATCATTTTTACAGCCCGAGGCGAAAAAAATCCTTCAGCGGTTATTCTCTGATGATTGCTTTGGTTTCATGTCGTAACGTTTCAAAAAATAAAAACAGCCGATTCGGTTATTGAACCGATCCGGCTGGAGGGAATGTCTGGTTCGGAGCAGAAGGTCTCACGCGCTGATCCGGAGCGGACGGTCTCATGGTCTGAGCTGGGGCCTTCGGCCTCATAGACTGAGCCGGCGCTGATGGTCTCAGTGACTGAACCGGGGCTGACGGCCGTGTCTGCTGGATTGAGGATGCGGGTTTATCTCCTCCGGGGCCTTCCCCATCGTTGATTTTCAGCATCTCGTTATTTTTCTGCCCCTCCCGAAACGCTCCATGCTTCCGTACCTGATTCGTTATCGGGTTTACGCGTGTCTGAACCGCCTCTTCTTCCTCCTCCGCCTCACAGTATGCCGAGCCGCAAAACAAAAAAACCCCGGCAAAAAGGAACAAACCACAAAGCATCAAGGCCATTAAGCGTTTGAAACGTCTCTGTTTTCTCATATCTCCCCTCCTCTTCCGGTATCCGGTTGTTATGTGCTTCATTACGTGCTTTCTTTACGGTTCAAAGATGTTCTTCAAACTCGGGTGCGAGACAATGATACGCGCTTTGCCGTGCATGTTTTTCCGTTCGAAAAAATTCACCGCTTCTCTTAAAGCCGAGGCATCGATCTCACAATCGATTGACACGTATCTTTCGTCTTTCAGGCAGGAAACGCCCTGTTCAAACCAGTTACCCGCCGATCCTTCTTCTCCCAGTTTCATAGTCGCCTTCCCCATGAGAAAGACCGCCGGGAACGATCCGTTTCTCTGCCGGTATATATCATAGTAATGAAGAGCCTCCCGGTACCGGCCGGCTCCCATGAGGGCATCGGCCAGGTTTTTCTGGCGAAAGTTCATGGGCGGATAGGCTTCGTAGGCAGCGCGGAAAAATTCAAGCGCCTCGTCAAGATCCCCCCGGTCGATCAGGCATTGGCCCAGATCCGCCAGAGCGAAGGCGTACCGTTTGTCGTGGCGGTATGCCGTGCGGGCCAGATCAAAGGCACCCTCTCGGTCACCGGATGCCATCAGGGCAAAGGCCTGGTAGGTCATGAGGCATGGATCTTTCGGGTAGCGCTGCCGGAAACGCCGGGTAAAATCGATCGCCGCCGCGGTACGGTCGTTCCGGTAGTAAAGATCCGCCAGTCCGTGGACGAGCCAAAGTTCGCGAAATGGCTCCGATACGAACTTCGGTTTCTCGAGAATTTCAACGCAGTAGTCGGCGATCCATCGTCGTGCAACATTGAGAAATCCGCCATTGACCGAACAGGAGACAACCGCATCCCGGATGCGGTAATTTTGCTCCGCCACCCGGGTGAAAAAAACGCTCAATGCGCTGAGGATATCGCGGTCATACCAGTCGGCAAACGGCGGAAAAAAATCCGCGTCGATGCTCAAGATGACCGGCTCCTCGATCCTCGGCAGATGCTCGATGCCGCATATGCTCAGGGGAAAACCGTCGTAGATTCCCTGGTAGCAGCCCTCATGCATGACAAAGGAATCGATGCTTTTCCGCGGAAAACCGTAGGCGGCCAGAAAGCCTTCCAGCCGATCCGTTGCGTCGATGTCACGGAAATAGGAAAACGGGATCACCCAGTAGACCCTGCGGATTATGCCCAGCTTGCAGGCGGCATGGATAAACGACCCGGGGTGATAGAGGCCGTTTTCTCCGCCGGAATCGGCCGTCTCGAAAGACTTCCAGTCTTTCTTCCGTGCGATGCTTCGCAGTATCTCGATCTTCTCCGGCGAAACCCGGCGCATATCGTCATGAGCGTCAAAATTGATCAGCACCGCATTGCAGATACCTTGGCGGGCCCATCGCGGCAAGGCCTGGCTGTGGTCTTCCAGAAGGCCGACCCCATTGATCCGGTCCTTGCCCGGAATCTGCCGTTCTCCGGCATATACCGAAACATTCGCCACAATCAGCAGGCAGCAGAACAGCCCGATTACAAACCCGCGCGAACCGGACCGGAACCGGATAATCCTGCAAGATAACGCTCCATGGCGTATCATCGAACCCTGATCGAGTCTGCCTGGAATACCGGAACGTTTTCGCACTCTTGCGCCTATGGCTTAAATGTCCTCGGCTTAAAACCCTCGGGCGGTCCGGCCGGTGCGCCAAGGGTGGCGACCTTGCCGTTGTTTGCCTTGTCCGCCTCTCTTATGCGGTTTCCGTAATCCACCACGGCGGTGATCTTTTCCGGGCCGGTGACTTTCAGATTGGAAACATAACGGATTGTTCCACCGGGTTTCTGAAGGTTTCGTTGCGGGTCGATCACTTTGATCGAGACGCCTCCCCACCGCTTTCCTTCGCGAAACAGCATGACCGATGCGCTCTCGGACGAAGTCCAGACCTGGCTCGGGACCTCCCCCGGACCGTTGTTTTTAATATCCACCATCACGAGGGAATCGCCGGTGAGGGCAAGATTCGTCACCGCCAGATCGCACTCGCCGTGCGCCTGTCCCTGGCCGCCCGTGGTTTGTCCGGCGTCTTCCTTGCCGGGATACTCAATCACAAGCGTGCCACGCACGGGGATGTTCATAAAATTGTGCAGTTCGACCCGGAAACGCTCGCAATACCTTAACGATGGCGAGTCGACTGCTCCCAAAAGGATATAGGTGCCCGGCCGGGAGAATTTTTTGTAACCGATTTTGCAACTGTCGCGATAATCTGCCTCGTCGGAATCTTTTTTATATTGTCTGATATAGGTTACCACGTTGCCTTTATAACCGCTGGCCCCGAATTCATCGATGGTGATGGTTGCCTTGATGGGTCCCTCGCGTATGACCTGGATATCATAAAACAGGCTGTATGGATTCTGGCCCGGGCCTTGATGTTTGGCCAGCTCAAGCTTGTGCACTTCGCGAGCGGCAAGCGCCTCGCCCGTGCAGAAGGTGGTGGTCAGCAGCACCGCCGTGAAAAGAATACCGAAACGCAATCGCCTCGATGAAATCATGATTTACCTCCTTAAGAATTTGAATTTAAAGGATTTTGAGTCCTGTATCATAAAATTGCATCGATCAACAAGGAAAAATCTTTCGAGGTAGAAAACAAAAAAGGGCTACGGCCGATGAGCCGTAAGCCCTTGATTTTATTCTGGTGGTCCCAACGGGGATCGAACCCGTGTTTCCGGCGTGAGAGGCCAGCGTCCTAGGCCGCTAGACGATGGGACCCTTGAGGTTCAAAGCAATTTTGAATATAGAAAAGGAGGTATTTTGTCAATACGTTTTAAATAGAATCGCTTTTCTTTCCTTTTTTGAAACCGAAAAACAGATAAATCATCACCCCGATAAACGGAACCGAGGCAACGAACATCCATGCAACCTTTCTGCCCATGGTTCCGAAATCCTTCTTCGCCGCATCGGATATCGCCCATAGGGTAGATAAAACAAACACCAGGCATATCGTTAAAAAGACGATCATTGGGTTGGAACTCATGCTTCGGCCTATAGCAGATCGGAAATTTTAAGAATGGTATCGACATAATAATTGCTGTGATTATAGTGATAAATCACATCCCGAGCTTTTTTCCGGTCAATATCCGGATGCCAGCCATAGTGTTTCAGATAGCTTGCGACGCTGGCGATGGCATCCGCATGGTTAAAAAGATCGATTTTCCCGTCCAAATTGCCGTCTCTGGCATAAATAAGGATGTTGCTCGGCATGAATTGCGCCATACCCAAAGCTCCCGCATAAGAACCATAAATATCCGTTGGATTCATATTTTCTTGGTTCGTGTAGGTAAGAAAAGCCTTCAGTTCGTTGTAGGCCCAGTCTGATTTTCTTTTGGACCAATTTTCGAAATCCTGCCTCGTAAGATCGGACGAAGCGGAAATTTTTCTCCACAATTCGTCTCGAACCCCGGAATCGAATAAAGCGGCCATGGTCGAAAGAGAATTCAATACGGATGTCTTTCCGTTGGAGGTTCCAAGACGGGTTTCAACCAGGAGAATCGCCGTGATAATCTTGGGGTTCACACCGTATATTTTTTCCGTAGCGGTAAACTCGGAAGAATGTTTTTTCATATATTTTCTTGCATGGCGGATGGACTTTTTGGAGGTGAACTGGTCGTAATTCAAGGTGCTTTCGTTATGCATGAAATACCGGGAAATACCGTTTGCTTCAAATTCCATTTCGGGCCTGCTGAAAATTTCTTCCACCACCTTTTGGTCGAAACCGTCACTAATCAGCTTCTGCCGTAAAGATTCAAAGTGCCATCCACTTTCCGATCCGGCGAAAACAAACAAAAAAACGAAAAAAGACATCAGGATGAAAAGACCATTTAAAAAAACAAATCGGATATGGGCCGGCTGGATACGTAACATTTAATTTAACCTCATTTTTAATCAGCAATCAGAATTTCAGGATGATAAACGGATCATGGCTGAAATGATTGAATCTCCCAACTGGAATCAGATGGAAATCTTCGATTCAAAAAACTTTTAACCGATTTTCAGATTCGCTCACCATACCCCGTCGGCAATGCGTCCGCTCTTGTGGTTCACTGATGCGTGGCATACAACGGTTGCGGGTGCGGTTGAATACTGTTTAACATGTTCAATCCGCTCAGGCAAGAATAACTCAAACAAAATCGGTCGTCAGAACCCTTGATACCCTCCGGATGGCATGGTATATATTCATGCGTCCAACAATTTCAAGCGCCTTGAATGCAATACCGGATATTGTGAAAAAACCGATAAAAACGATATTTTGCTGTCAGAATTGTGGCTACCAGACCCCAAAGTGGATGGGTAAATGCCCGGATTGCGGCCAATGGCATACCTTCGTCGAGGAGGCGCTGACCATCGGAGAGATCCGGGGCACAAAGCCGGGCTTTACTGTGGCCCCGGCAACAGCGGTTCCCATTCACTCGATCGAGCTTGACAATGAAGAGCGACACACAACCGGTATCCAGGAATTTGATCGGGTCCTGGGAGGCGGCATCGTCCCCGGCTCCCTTGTCCTGATCGGCGGAGATCCCGGAATCGGCAAATCCACACTTATGTTGCAAGCTCTCAACGGACTCGCCGGCCGGGGACACAAGGTTCTTTATGTTTCCGGCGAGGAATCGGTTCGGCAACTGAGGATGAGAAGCAAAAGGTTGTCCGCCGCATCTTCCGATATGTTCGTCGTTTCGGAGACAGATCTGGAGTTGATCCTTCGGATGGTGGAATCGAACCATCCGGATGTTCTGGTAATCGATTCGATACAGACCATGTTCAGCCCGGACCTGACTTCCGCCCCCGGCAGCGTCAGTCAAGTTCGAGAGTCCGCCATGAGACTCATGCTCCTGTCCAAAAAAACAGGCATACCCGTGTTTCTGGTCGGCCACGTGACAAAGGAGGGAGCGATCGCCGGACCGAGGCTTTTAGAGCATATGGTCGATACCGTGCTTTATTTCGAAGGGGATAGAAACCATGTCTTCAGGATTCTTCGAGCCGTGAAAAACCGATTTGGATCAACCAATGAAATCGGTGTATTTGAAATGAAAGAAAGAGGACTGGATGAAGTGGCCAATCCTTCCGCCGTTTTTCTTTCCGAACGCCCTGCAAATGCACCGGGATCGGTGGTTACGGCCAGCATGGAGGGAACGCGGCCGATTCTTGTCGAACTCCAGGCGCTTGCCGGCAATACAAGCTTCGCAACACCGCGCAGAACCATACTCGGCCTCGATCCCAACCGGGTCGCTCTGCTCGTCGCAATAATGGAAAAGAAATTAGGGATGCATCTGATGGGGCATGATCTGTTTATGAATGTTGCCGGCGGCGTTAAGGTGGACGAACCCGCCCTCGACACTGCGATCATTTCCGCGGTGGCATCCAGCTTTCTCGACAAATCGATTCGAGAAGGTTTTATTGTCCTGGGTGAAGTAGGCCTTACCGGAGAAGTCAGGGCCATCAGCCATGTTGAAACCCGGATTGCTGAAACACAAAAAATGGGCTTCCGCAAATGTCTCATACCGCAAAGCAACTTAAAACGAATCGTTGAAAAGGAGGGAATCGAACTGATCGGAATAAGGACGGTGTCGGAAGCCATGGAAATCCTTTTTTAACCAAAAGATCAGGAAATGAAAACGGAGAAGATACCTGAAATCTTTTGCGACCTTGACTTTTCATCCCATTTTACTTTCTTGACTTCAAAAATGCAGCAGTATATATGAAAAACCCAACCACTAAACGCAACAGGTGGGAAGATCATTTTTCGCGTCAGGCCAAAAAAGAAAATTTTCCTGCCCGGTCGGTTTATAAGCTCAAGGAAATACAGCACAAATACCGTTTAATCAAAAAGGGCGACAAAATTCTGGACCTGGGCTGTTATCCGGGCTCCTGGCTTCTTTATGCGGCAGAACTGACCGGAAAAGAGGGCCTTGTTGTGGGCGTCGATCGGAAGCCTGTTTCAATAAATATTCCATCACATGTCAAAATCTACACCTGTGATATCCTCTCTATTGAAGATGAGTTTTTACAATCGATGGGAAAAGACTTCAACGTCGTAATCAGCGACATGGCCCCGCCAACGACGGGCAATAAGTTTGTTGATGCGGCAAGGTCTTCCGATCTCAGCCGGGCAGCTCTTTCCGTCGCACGGAAGGTTTTGACGCCCGGCGGGTCCTTTCTCTGCAAAATCTTTCAGGGAGAGGATTTTAAGACATTTTCAGATTTGGTAAAGTCGATTTTCAATAAGCATAAGATATTCAAGCCTCAAAGCAGCCGAAAGGCAAGCAGAGAGATATATATCATAGGATTTGGGAAAAATTAGGAGGCAAAGATGTCGGGGCATAGCAAATGGTCCAGCATAAAACATAAAAAGGGAGCGGCGGATGCCAAACGAGGCAAGATATTCACCAAGCTCATCAAAGAAATTACGATCGCAGCGAGGGTCGGCGGAGGGGATGCCGCCGGAAATCCAAGGCTGAGAACAGCCATCCAGGCCGCCAAAAGCGAAAACATGCCCAAGGAAAACATCGAACGAGCCATAAAAAAAGGCACGGGCGAACTCGAAGGCGTGAATTACGAGGAGAGCTTTTATGAAGGATACGGTCCCGGGGGTGCCGCGGTATTCGTCGAATCCCTGACGGATAATAGAAATCGAACGGTGGCCGATATCCGTCATATTTTCAGCAAAAACGGTGGGAGCCTGGGCGAAAATGGATGCGTTTCCTGGATGTTCAGCAAAAAAGGATATCTTAACATAGACAAGCAAGCGGTCAACGAAGACACCCTAATGGAAATCGCCATTGATGCCGGCGCGGAAGACGTTCGTGAAGATGATGGAAACTATGAAATCCTCACCGCGCCCGAGGATTTTGAATCGGTGAAAAAAGCGATTGATGGCGCATCCATTCCCTATCTTGAGGCGTCCATCACGATGTATCCCGCGACCACCACCAACCTTTCAGGGAGCGAAGCGGAACAGATGGTCCGGTTGATGGAAAGCCTGGAAGACTGTGACGATGTTCAGAAGGTGTACACCAACGCCGACATTCCATCGGAAATTCTTGAAAAAATGTAGGTCTCTGATATTTCGGTCATGAGCGCAGAAACCGATTTTTTTCCGGATTTGCGCTCATGATCTTCCGGCATGGATTCTAGATGGAAAGCTCAATCATCCTTTGAACCGCTTTCAGAGCGGGCCGACGTATATTTTCAGGAACCTTGACCTCCCCCTCCATGCATTCGAGACTCCGGACAATATCCTCAACAACAATTTTTTTCATGTCCGCACATATCATGGTTTCTGAAACCGGATAAAAATTCTTGTCGGGGTTTGCTCTGCGCAAGGGGCCGATCATCCCCACCTCGGTTCCGACAATAAAAGATTTGCTTTTCGATTCCTTGGCGAACCGGATCATGCCGGACGTACTTAATGCTGCATCGGCCAGCTCGACGACCTCGGGCCGACATTCCGGGTGCGCCATAAAAATCGCATCCGGGTACTTCCCCTTTGTTTTTTTTACCGCTTCCGGTGAAATGTGATCATGAACCGGGCAATATCCGTTCCAAAAATGGATTCTTTTGCCGGTGCGAGCGGCGGTGTTTCTGGCAAGGTTGCGGTCCGGGACCATAAGCAGTTCGTCTTCTTTCAGACTTTCTACGACTTTCAGGGCATTGGCGGATGTGCAGCAGATCGTGGAAAGTGCTTTAACCGATGCCGGGGAGTTTACGTAGGTAACCACCGGCATGGGAGGAAGATCGGCAAGCATTTTTTTAAGCGTCTCCGGTGTCACCATGTCAGCCATCGGGCAACCGGCATCCTTACGGGGAAGAAGCACAACCTTTTCGGGCGACAGAACCGAAGCGGTTTCCGCCATGAAGTGAACCCCGCAAAACACAATGACATCTGCATCGGTTTGCGATGCCTTAATACTCAATTCCAGGGAATCACCGCAAAAATCGGCAAGCTCCTGTATCTCCATCGGCTGGTAATTATGGGCCAGCATGACGGCTTTTCTTTTTTTCAGCAGATCTTTTATTCTATTCTTCATTGGTTTCACCTTTTTAATGCCCCGCCGATGTTGAACCTCTACAAAAGTATTTGCCCTCCAAAAAATTTCATTCGACGCGCGGCTTGAAATGTTTTCCTGTTAATAAGGGATGAGAAACTTCGGTTGGAAATCAGGGGTGGTTTCAAAACCTTCCATCGGATTTAAGATCAAGCCGGGGTGAGAAGTTCAACCGCAAGAATGCAATTTAGAATTTTAAGGATTGAACACCTTGCCCCAATGCGGAGATTGAGCCCAAGGGGAGGTCTGGAAATCACTTCTAATACTCTTCAAGTTCTACGACATCAACACCTTCCGGTATTTTAAAACGGAAAAGGGAGTCATCCAACTTTTGTTGATACTGAAAATTGCTCAGATGAATCCGTGTCTCGTCCCCGTAAGGATTATATGTAATTATCGTAAGTATATCAAAAGTTTTCTTTGAAATTGACAAATAGATGACGGATAAGTCCGCTTTTTTTTCCGCGGGCAAAAGTTTGAGAACATGGTTGGGATCGGTTCCTTCCTTTTCAACCGTGATATTGAAATGTTTTCGAAGCATCTCGATATCGCAGAGAAAACTCGCCCCTTTCCCTCCCCCGAAATAAGCGGGTGCATTTCCGGTCATCACCTGGTTGTCCTCCGGCCTGTATATCCACAGCTTCCTCCCATCCGTGATAATGATTTGCCGCTCCGGTTTTTCATACTCCCATCTCATCATGCCGGGTCGTTTGACGAATATTTTGCCAAAGGCCGTATCGGTAACTTCCATGGCTTTCAATGTCGATTCCTGAAAAAAATCGGCCGAAAAGCCGGAGCCCGCATATCGTTGTTCAACACCTTGGATGATTTCATCTAGGACAACGGACGGGCTGCCATGCACGGAATCCGATGAGTCCTTGTTTTCGCACCATACCGGATGCGAATGCAAAAGCAAAAAAGCGGTGATTACCAATATCTTTAATCGATTATACTTTGTCATAGTCGCTCTTTTTAAAACCGGAAAGCTTGTCATTCGTTTGGAAGGAAGCGCAGTGTCCGTATTGACAAAAAATGTTCTGAAACCATTTTTAATATCTTAACCCGGCCTTTTTGTAAACAACATGTTTTTATGCCGGATGCCTGCATATCCATGTTTCATTCCCGCCTGTCGATTCATGCTTGACACAAGGCTGTTATTCAATTATATGTAATGAAAATAAAAATTCGAAATTTCTTTAGCATTCAAAAAGATATAAAACATGAATTATTCAATTCCGTTGCACGCCGCCGCGGCCGCCGCTGGGAACACAGTCCGGGTAGCGGTAGACGGCACATAAAACCAATAAAAAGCTGTCACGACGCCATGGGCTGTTAAAAAGGGTCCATGGCTTTTTTTTTAAGCCTCGGGCCAAGCGGTTCGAGGTTTCTTTTTTGGGGCATTTGAAGACCCCTCGGCAAGCAACTGGAAATTTGCTCGCTTCTACAGTTTACCTTTGATGCAAGGAGAATGTGATGTCTCAAGATTCCAATATTCGTTTTGCCGGTCGTATGGATCAACTCCCTCCATATCTGTTCGGTTTGATTAACAAAATGAAAATGGAAAAACGTTGGCTCGGAGACGATGTGATCGATCTGGGAATGGGCAATCCCATTGATCCGACTCCGAATGCGGTCATCGAAAAACTTTGCGAAGTGGTTCAGGACCCGAAAAGTCATCGATATCCCATCGCCGGCGGTCTCCGAAACTTACGACGGGAAATCGCCCTTTCCTACCAAAAAGATTATGGTGTGGATCTGGACAGCGAAACGGAAGTCATCTGCACCATCGGTTCTAAAGAAGGCATTTCCCATCTGTGTCTGGCGCTTGTCGGACCGGGAGACACGGTACTGGTCCCCGCGCCGGCTTTCCCGATCCATATTTATGCGGCCATCATAGCCGGTGGCAACGTCATGCGAATTCCGCTGGCATCGGAGGAGGTCTTTTTGAATCGAATCGCCAATATGTGCGAATCGCTCTATCCTCGTCCAAAAATTTTAATCCTCAACTATCCCCACAACCCCACGGGAGTATTGGCAACCTCCGATTTGTTTCGAGAAATCATCGTGCTGGCCAAGAAATACAAATTCATGATCATACATGACTTCGCATACGCAAAAATGACTTTTGACGGCTATGTGGCACCAAGCTTCCTGGAGCTTCCGGGAGCCCGGGATGTGGGAGTGGAATTTGGATCCTTTTCCAAAACATACAACATGGCGGGCTGGCGAATCGGATACTGTGTCGGAAATCGGGAAATCATCGGCGGGCTTGCTAAAATAAAAGGTTATTATGATTACGGTATCTTTTCCGCGATCCAAATCGCCGGAATTGTCGCTTTAAGGCACTGCGAAACCGAGGTATCTCAACAGGCAAAGATTTACGAACAGAGACGAAATGCGCTTTGCCGGGGTCTTCAGCGCATGGGCTGGCCGGTAACCAAGCCCAAGGCGGGAATGTTCGTTTGGGCAAAAATACCCGCACCTTACAATCAGATCGGATCGATGAATTTTGCCGTTCAAATGATGCAGCTTGCGAACGTGGCGGTTTCGCCGGGAATCGGTTTCGGGGAAGAAGGCGAAGGATACCTTCGGCTGGCTTTGGTGGAAAATGAAAATCGAATCCGGCAGGCGTTAAAACAAATCAATCGGGCACTTCCAAAACTTAAGGATATCGGCGCATTTTCAACTCAAAACTCGCCGGCCGGCGACATCCGGCAAATTACAGATGCCATGCAGGAAAAATCGTACACGTGAATTTGCGGGGCGGAAAGCCGGCCTTACCGCTTGAATACCTGGAATGTTTCCACATCGTGGAGCCCGGGGTGGGTTGCGCCGAAACCGGGCAAAATCGCCATTTCTGAATCCGCGCCTGTTATGAAAGCAAGTGGATCACCTTCTTCACGTCCTCATCCCCCTCAAATTCGCCCAGGTCCAGACTCCCGGTCACCTGGTCGATAAACTCCGTTTTCCCAAAAACAGCAAGGCTGATTCGATCAATCATTCTCATTTTTTTTTGCATATCATTTTTATTAACATACGGCATTCGGACTCCCTGTGCAAACAAGGTTTCCATATTACTTTTCTGCAGTTGATCCTCATGCTTTTTGGCTTTTTCAACGTTTCGGAAATAAAATATCTTCTTATTCATGATGGACCGGTAAATATCCGTATCCTCTTGAATCTCATCGAGAAATTCCAGAATAAAATTCAGGTTTTCAAAAAAATCCACAGCCCTGGAATTCATTTTTTCAAAGAAAGAGCACATGAAAACGACCCGGTTTCCCGTGTGTTCAATCCGGGTGTTTCTCAGCCTGGCTTTGACACGATTTTTTATTTTTTCGTTTACATGATGATCGATTGTTTCGATAAGACTTCCATTTAATCTCCTTGAAATATGCAGACGGGAAACAAACGAATTCGCGGCGGAATTCGAAATTAAAACTTTCAGCGAGCCTCTTTCATCCGGGAAACGGATCGTTGCTCCCGCTTGCATGGAAGAAAGAAGGGAGGCAATCGTTTCCTCGTCCGCTTTTTGAAAATCTTCTTCTTCCAACAGTTCTTCAAGTCGTATCCGAGCGGATTCATCAGGAAAAAATATCAACTCAAGGAGGGAGTCTCTTTCGCAATCGGACTCATCAGTGAGTACCTCTTCAAACTGATTTTTTGAAGGGTGGGAAAATGTTGAATCAATGTAGTGAACAACCTCCTTGCTCAGGTTCAGACCATCAATAAAAATTTCTCCGATCTTGTCGGCAAGTAATAAGCACCTGGTATGGACATTCATTTTTCAACTCCTTGATATAAAAAACAACGGAAAATACGCGCACCGTTACGGTCATAGATACCCACTCATTTTTTGCATAATATGCTGTTTCGGCAAGGCTCCTGTCAAGCGTTCCTTTAATATGCCATTATCAAATATGAGCAATGTCGGGGTAGCGCTGATCTGAAACTTTGATGCAATTCTCTTGTTTTCATCCACATTCAGCTTCCCCACCCTTATTCTTCCGTTCCATTCCGCTGCAAGCTCTTCGATCAAGGGATCGATGATGCGGCATGCTCCGCACCAGGGGGCAAAACAATCCAGGAGCACCGGCAAGGGGGACTTCAGCACTTTTCGATCAAACGTTTCTTCCGTAATAATCAGCGGATGGCCCGACATCAGATCCTCCGTGGAAAGAGCGGCACCACACTTCCCGCATCGGGCTGTCGAACGCATTTTATCCGTCGGGATTCTATTTTTCGTACCGCATTCCATACACCGAACCTTATACAAAGCGGACGGAGGTTTTTTCTCCCGGTTTGTCGGAAGGGAAGCTCCGCATTTTCCGCACCTGGATCCGGATTGGATCTTAGCCGCGGAAACTCTGTTTCTGGTACCGCATCCCGGGCAACGGATAATCAAAGTCCCGCTTTGGTTGATGTTGCTTTGTTCACCCTGCATGAACCCGTCTCCTTACACTTCTCCGATGGCCTTCCGATCGCCCTGCCGCTGGATCGACAGCTTTTATTAATTCAGGCGATGATCAAGTCGCGGAAGATTTCCTCCCGCCCAGAGGCCGCAAATATTCACGATAACCTCTGCCCCCTTTTGCAGGGCAATTTCCGGAATCCATTCCTTTTCGCAGTGAAGCATCAGCCCGCCGGCAAAAATATTCGGTGTCGGCATACCCATGAAAGACAGTCGGGACCCGTCCGTGCCGCCGCGAACCGCTTTTCGGATAACCTCCACATCGGCCATTTGAATCGCCTGCTCGGCTATACGGACGGCTTCGGGATGTTTTTCCAGGATTTTTTTCATATTTTTGTATTGGTCCTTTATCTCCGTTTCCACTCGTAAGCCCCAATATCGGAGTTCAAAGACACGGATCAATTTTTTCAGCAATTCGATTCTCTTCCGGTTGTTTTTTCTTTCGAAATCACGAATGAGAATTCGAATGCGGGCAAGACTTTCATCCCCTTTTATCGCGGTAAGGTGGAAAAATCCCTCTTTCTTTTCCGTGCGCTCCGGGGTTTCGAATTCAGGGAGGGCGACAACAAAACGGGCGGCAATCGCCCCCGCATTGACCATTTTATTTTTTGCATCGCCCGGATGAACGTTCAATCCACGGAAGACAAGCTCCGCCTCAAACGCATCGAAGCACTCATCTTCCAGTTCGCCGATTTCTCCACCGTCAACCGTGTATCCATAATCCCCCAGTTTTTCCCGATTGATTTTTTCCGTCCCTTTCCCTATTTCCTCGTCAGGAGTAAATACGATCCGCAATTCGGGATGGGAAAGGTCTCTGAACTTCTGAAATGCCGCCAATGAAGCCATGATTTCCGCGATTCCGGCTTTATCATCCGCGCCCAAAAGCGTTCCCCCGGAAGCGGTGATGATATTT
Source organism: Desulfobacterales bacterium (assembly GCA_018432925.1). Taxonomy (GTDB): domain Bacteria; phylum Desulfobacterota; class Desulfobacteria; order Desulfobacterales; family JAHDSC01; genus JAHDSC01. Next base: position 25,475 of record JAHDSC010000054.1, read on the forward strand.
CCGCCAACGAATTTAAGCAATTCCGGAGACTCCTCCGGGCTCAGCGTTAAATTTTTCTCATCCGCGAAGGAAATGAGCCCTCCGCCATATTTTTTGTGAATGGTCGGAGATACATTCGTCCCGGAAACGGACGGCGAAGTGTCGATATGGGCGCAAAAGGTAATCTTCGGTCCCGAAACGCTCCGGGAAGCCGGCAGCGTCGCATAAACATAACCGTAAGGATCCAGCTCAACATGGATCAATCCGATTTGATCCAGTTCCTTTTTTAACATCCGGGCCAGGTTCCATTGCCCATCCGATGAGGGATACTTCTTTGATTCGGGATCGGAACGGGTATCGATTTTTACATAACGTAGAAACCGCTTCTTCGCTTCGTTTAACAGAAAAGCCTTTATCGACTGATTCAACATGAACGGCCACCTCTTTCCTTTTTCCTTCTTTTTTCAAATCAAACGCTTCGGGCTCGAAAGATTTTAAATTCACCAAGGTAAGATATTGGAGTATCCGGGAAATGCCGGAGGATCATAAAGAAACAACCCGTCTGATCGATGAAAAATTCACCCGCTTCCATGCTCATTTGATTAACCGTCGATGCATCCGGTGAACGGCGAGAGGAAAAAAAATGATACAAAAGACGAGAAAATAGCCGAGCGCCCACAACATGGATGCCTCCAGCAATCCGGAGCTCAAGGATCTCGTTAGATTTACCAGATGGGTCAATGGTAAAAAGTCCGCAAGATGCTGGGCCCACAGGGGAAGATTTTCAATCGGAAAAAAAGTCCCGCTGAAAAGAAACATGGGGGTGATAAATAAAAATATCGGCAAGTTAAACAGTTCGATATGCGTTGTGATTCCGGTAATAAACATACCCACCGATCCGAAGGCGATTCCGCCGAGAAGCGCCAGCGGGATAATTAAAAGTCCCTGGGGATACCGAATCAGGCCGAATAAACTGATGACGGCCATCATGATCGCCGTGGCAATGACCGATTTGGTAGCCCCCCAGATGATCTCACCGGTGATGATCTCCTCCACCGACAAAGGGGTGGCCATCATGGCATCAAAGGTTTTTTGATAATACATTCGCACAAACGAACCATAGGTGTTCTCAAAAAACGCATTATACATGATATTGATTGCAATCAATGCCGGGGCGATAAACCGGACATAGGATATTTCATTTCCTTTATATTGAATGTCGCCGACAAGGGCGCTCAGCCCGACCCCGAATGCCAGCAAATAAAAAAGCGGCTCGAGAAGCGGGGGAATGAAACTGATTTTCCAGTTCTGCCGATAAACGGAAAAATTCCTCTGCCAGACCCGGAAAAACCGTCTCGAAATTTGAACTGACGGCATTTGAGTCATTCTCTCAGCTCCCTTCCCGTTAATCTCAGAAAAACATCTTCCAAGGTCGCCATGCGCATGATACAGCCTTCCGTACAATACCGATCGCTGATTTCATGGTAAAGTCGATCTCCGCTTTCATGAATATAAATAATCAGGCGATGTCCCAGGTCCTCGTACTCCAGGTTTTGGGTTCGAACATGGGCCTTCAAGACATCGGCAGGTTCGACAATCTCAATGATATCATGTCCGGCGTATTTTCGGATCAGATCCACAGGTCTGCCTTGAACCAGAACACGGCCATGATCCATGATCATGAGTCGGTCGCATAATCGAGAGGCTTCATCCATGTAATGGGTGGTCAACAAAATAGAAAGACCTTTTCCCCTCAATGCTTCCAGTCGATCCCAGACCTGGTGGCGGGATTGAGGATCCAGCCCGGTGGTGGGTTCATCAAGAATCAGAAGTTCCGGTTCATTAATCAAAGCACGGGCCAAAACCAACCGACGTTTCATCCCGCCGGACAGTTCGATCGCCTTTGCTTCCCTGCGGTGGTCCAGGGCCATAAATTTCAGAAGATTTTCCGCTTTTTCCCGTGCCGGCGCTTTAGGGATATCAAAATACCGGGCAAATACCTCCAGATTTTGAATTACCGTCAGATCGGGGTCCAGATTGTTTTCCTGCTGACAAACGCCTGTCCTGGCTTTGACGGCTCGAAAGCAACCCGGCATCGGGAGACCGAATACCTTCAGGATTCCGCCCGTCATAGGTGAAAATCCATACAGCATACGGATCGTGGATGTTTTTCCCGCCCCGTTCGGTCCGAGAATGCCGAAACACTCCCCGGGCAGAACCTCGAAAGAAATATCATCAACCGCCACGAAATCGCCGAATATCTTTCTCAGATGTTTTGCCTCGATGACGTTTTTCATCCGCTTGCCTCGGGATTACTGCCATCCGCGGGAGGATGATCCTTAATAAAGTGTGAGAGCGCCCGATTTGAAATCCCACTTTTTTTATCCAAACTATATGATTTTACTACCATGCCAAAAATCTTTCAGCAACTCATTCATGATCCGCCGCTCCATCTTGCGCCATATTTTGACTTGACACTCAAGCCGTTTTTTCTCTATCTTCATTTAGAATTCTACTCCTCACTTTTCAGCGCTTTCCAATAACAATGCAATCTTTTCGGGGTGCCGAATCTCCCCGCTGCAACTACGGGGGAATCTTCGACCGTAAGTACCTTTAACCGATTTTCAGATTCAATTGCCGACCCGGAACAGGCCCGGAAAAATTAGCTGACCGTTGCGATTCGAATTCTGGAACTACCTAAGATCACGAGCGCCGATTACTCGGTGGACCGGTATCTGTTTAGTTAAAAATCCATGAGGCTTCATTTCGAAAAAAATTATTTTCATCTACCGAAAGAAAGGAGGATGAGATGAAACAACGGCTTTTCACAATCCTGATCGCAATTCTTCTGATATTTCCGACAATGTGCCCAAAGGCCGCTTCCGAGGAAATCGCCGCAAAGGATCTCTTTTTTCTCAACAGTTTACACTATACCGCCAAAGGCATGGAACACTGGTACAGTAAAGAAAATGGGGGCCTCGAACTTCTATCCGGCGTTCCATATTCCGATCTGGGCTGCAAAAATTGTCATGTGCCCGGGTGCGACAGGTGTCATCAGGTTGAAATCCATGGAAAAGCAGCATATTCAACGGAAGCGGCTAAAAACGAAAGTATGTGCCTTGAATGCCATGGAAGAGAAGCAATGGTCCGGCAAATTGACCGGGAAGCCGGGCAGGAAGACGTCCATTTATCCCAAGGCATGGAATGCATGGACTGTCACTCCCCGCGAGAGATGCATGGCGATGGCGTGGATTATAAATCCTTTAAAGAAACCGGGGCGATGGATACGGCATGCAAAAATTGCCATGAACATGTCACGCAGACTTATTCTCATACGATCCATAAGGGAAAGCTGGATTGCAAGTCATGTCATGTTCGTCATGTGGCAAGCTGCACCAATTGCCATTTCGACACCCTCGTAAAAAAGGGGAAACGGGTTGCCATACCAGCTTCCGGCTGGGTATTTCTCATGAATTATAAAGGAAAAGTGACTTCCGCCAATATGCAGAATTTTGTGGTCGGCGGAGATAAAACATTTCTGATGTTCGCTCCTCACATGAGTCATTCCATCATGAAAGACGGCAGGAGATGTGATGCCTGTCACGGAACGGACATCGCCGATCAGGTTCGGAAGGGAAAAGTAAGCCTAACCTGGATTGAAAATGGGAAGGTACAAAATTTAAAAGGGGTTATACCCGTGGTGGATGGCGTGGATTATAATTGCATCTATCAGAACCGCAAGGATGAAAAATGGGTTCCCATTCAGCATCCGGCCGAACCGCTTCGTCATTACGCTGCATTTGGTGAGCCTTTGTCAAAAACACAAATGGATAGTCTTGTAAAGCATCAGGCCGCTCCCCCTCAAGAATAACCCGAAGATTTTAACGGTTTGATGGAAACGGGGCTCAGTCCTTAGCAGGGTGTTGAAAAACAAGAATCAGGCCGTCAGGCAAAGCGCGCGGCGAAGCGACAAGCGCAGCATATTCAAGCATATGTGAGCATTGGAGAGAGCCGTGCAACGCTGAATGGCGACCTCAGGCGCAGTTTTTCAACAGCCTGTTAGAGATGTAATCTCGTTTTTTTATCTATTTTTATGGAAAAGGGGATATCATGAAAGTCATGTTGGATATTTTCGGCAAAACCATCAAAAAGACCTCCCTTTGGCTGGAAGAGCTGGAAGATCGGATCGGTTGGACCGATACCCAAAAGACGTACCTGGCGCTGCGATCGGTACTTCATGCCTTACGTGACCGGCTGGTGCCTGATGAAGCGGTTCATTTGGGAGCGCAGTTGCCTATGCTGATCCGAGGATTTTACTACGAAGGGTGGAAACCTGCCGGAAAACCACTCAAAGAGCGCCACCTGGAAGCATTTTTGGCGCATATCCAAAATGACTTCCGACAGGAGAAGGTGGATACGCGGAAGATTGTCCACAGCGTTTTCGCTCTCCTCTCCGACAAAATAAGCAAAGGAGAAATCGAGGATATCAAGGGGATCCTTCCTCATGAAGTCCGAGAATTTTGGCCCGGATCCTCCTAAAATCTTGTAAAAGGTGCAACGGAAGCATCCGTATCCTTTTTATGAAAGGCAACCACGGAAAAAATTTCGTATAAACCTCCGAGGCATATCCAGCGATGGGAACCTGAATTGTGGCTTTAAAGGAAAACCTGAGGAAAAAAATACGCCTTGACCGGCTTGCAAAAAAACTGGCCTCCACCATGGGGGAAAAAGCAGGGCAACCCTATTTGAATAAGAAACGGATGAAGGAGTTTCTCGAATTAACGGACCGGGAGCATATAAGAATTCGCGACCTCGATCTGTATGTTCGCCCCCTGGAAAATGAAATCAGCGAAATACTGGTTCTGGATAACGAACTGCCGATCTACCACACAACGGTTGCGGATGTCGCGCTTCGGAAAAGTCCCATTTGGAAAGAAATGTTCAGCATCCGAAATCTGAAAAAAATTTTGAATGATCGAGATGTCGTCGCGAGCAGGGGCAGAGAATCCCTTACCAATCTTCATACCGCCGCCGTGGCCGGTCTGGATCTTTCCTACACCAGGGAAGATATGGATGCGCTGGTTGCGGAAGCGCGCCTGGGCCTCAAACAACAATCCATTGACCGTATTCGTGAATCGTTTGATTTCTTTTTCGAACTGCTGGGATTTCAGGCGCTCAGCCTGGGCGTACTGGAGCAAGATGTTCATGCTTTCGCCGGGTCCAAAGCCAACGTTGGGGAGGCTGAATCGTTCATTCATTTAATTCTTTTTGACGAAAGAAGTCTGAAGGTACTGCTCATCAAAGGAGATTTCTCCCCGGATAATGACTGGTTCCTCGCCCATGCTTTGCTGTGTGTGAACGGCAAAGAGACGGCGGATTTTCAAGGGGCAGAGGTTTTCGAATTTCTGGCCGGGCTGGCCTTGGAGAAACAATCCGCTGAGTGAATCTTCCGGTTCCCGACATCTCATGAAAAACTGTTTACGAAAACCATTCAACCATACGGGGAGGTATTTCCATGCAAGAAGCCCGCTTCTATGAGAAACTTCCAAGTGAAAAAGTCCATTGTCGTCTATGTGCCCATGAATGTATCATTGCCCCCGGGAAACTCGGCATCTGCAAGGTTCGGGAAAATCAGGCCGGTACCCTCTACTCGCTCGTCTATGGCAAAATCATTTCCAGGGCCGTGGATCCGATTGAAAAAAAACCGCTGTTCCATTTTTTGCCGGGCACGCTTGCTTTTTCGATCGCCACGGTGGGCTGTAATTTCCAGTGCGCGCACTGCCAGAACTACGAAATTTCTCAATATCCGCGGCTTCACGAAAAAAAAATCATCGGTCAGGACATGTCACCCGCGGAAGTTGTCGCAGAGGCTCGGGAGACTCGCTCGGCCAGTATCGCATACACCTATACGGAGCCGACGATATTTGCGGAATTCGCCTATGATGTGGCGGTCCTGTCCAGACAAAAAGGTATTCGAAATGTTTTTGTTTCCAACGGCTTTATGACGGAAACCTCTGCGGCGGTGATGGCCGAGGTTCTGGACGGGGACAACATCGATCTGAAAAGTTTCTCCGACGATTTTTACACCAAAATCTGCAAGGCCCGACTACAACCCGTATTAGATACAATTATCCGTTTGAGAAAACGGGGTGTCTGGATTGAGATCACAACCCTGGTAATTCCCGGTTTAAATGATACCGACCAGGAGCTCACGGACATCGCCAATTTTATTAAAGGGGTGGGTCCGGAAATTCCCTGGCATGTTTCGGCCTTTTATCCGACATATAAGATGCTGGATCGACCTCGCACACCGGTATCCACCCTTCGGCGAGCCAGGGAAATCGGACGGGCGGCCGGACTTCGGTATATTTATACCGGCAACATCCCCGGAGATACCGGAGAAAACACGTACTGTTATCGCTGCAATGAATTACTCATCGAGCGATTCGGGTTTACCGTCCGGCGCAATTATCTTAAAGATGGCTGTTGTCATCAATGCGGAGCACCCATTGACGGGGTATGGAAATAGATCGGCCTCGTTTCTTATCAAATGAAGCGGCTTGACCATTCCACGCACCTTTGATATGCAGCTTAAAAATCCGCGCATATCGAAAGGAATGCCCATGCTGATCACCGAAATGCTTGCCAGAAATGCCCGTATGTATGGTTCCGAAACGGCTCTCGTGGAACGCGAGCCGGTCAAAAACAAGCGTGTGGAAATCACCTGGAAAGAGTTTGACGATCGGGCCAATCAGATGGCCCAGGCACTTATCGCCCGGGGTTTAAAAAAAAGAGAGCGCATCATTCAGTTGATGACAAACTGCATCGAATGGCTTCCCGTTTATTTCGGTATTCTTCGCACGGGCGCCTGGGCGGTTCCGCTCAATTTTCGTTTCGATGCAACCATGATACAGCTTTGCGCAGAAACCGCGCAAGCCAAGGCATTTATTTTCGGAGAAGAATTTGTCGATCTGATCCGTTCCATTAAACCGGATCTGGATAAAACCATAAAATTTTATATCTTTGCGGGTCCTGAAGAATTCAGACCCGAATGGGCGGAATCCTATGAGGCGATTATGGCCTCTCAGGATACGGTCGATCCAAAAGTCAAAACAGACCTCATGGATGAAGCCGCGCTTTATTTTACTTCCGGCACCACCGGAAATCCGAAAGCAACACTTCTGACGCACCGCAACCTGGAATTTGCCTGTTTTGTGGAAAACCGCCATCATCATCAGAACCACGGAGACAACTTCCTCTGTATCCCCCCTCTGTACCATACCGGTGCCAAAATGCACTGGTTCGGCAATCTGATTGTTGGTGCTAAGGCCGTCATTTTGAAAGGGATCGAACCCCGATGGATTATGGAAACCATATCGGAAGAAAGGGTGACGGTCGTCTGGCTTCTGGTTCCCTGGGCTCTGGATATACTTTTTGCCATTGAAAGCGGTGAAATGAAACTCCAGGATTACAAGCTCGATCAATGGCGCCTGATGCATATCGGTGCTCAGCCGGTTCCCCCCAGCCTGATCCACGAATGGAAAAAGTTTTTCCCTGATCATCAGTATGATACGAACTATGGTTTGACGGAAACCACGGGACCGGGCTGTGTTCATCTGGGAATGGAAAATATGCATAAGGTCGGAGCCATCGGCATCCCAGGCTTTGACTGGGAAACGAAAATCGTCGATGCCCGGCTGCTTCCGGTGTCCCGTGGAAAAACGGGTGAACTGATGGTCAAAGGCCCCGGAGTCATGAGAGAGTATTACGGGAATGCGGAAGCCACCAGAGCAGCTTTAATCGACGGATGGCTGCTGACGGGTGATATGGCACGTCAGGACGAAGATGGTTTTATCTGGCTGGTTGACAGAAAAAAAGACATAATCATAACCGGCGGTGAAAACATATACCCGGTAGAGATTGAAAATTTTCTCCAGAGCCATCCGAAAATACAGGACGTTGCCGTCATCGGCCTCCCCAGTCTCCGACTGGGAGAAATCGCTACGGCGGTAATTCAGACAAAGCCCGGCCAGAATGTCACCAAGGAAGAAATCGATGATTTCTGCCAGGCGCTTCCGCGCTATAAAAGGCCCCGAAGGATTCTTTTTGACAAGGTGCCCCGTAATCCGACAGGCAAAATCGAAAAGCCCAAGCTGAGAAAAAAATACTCAGGAGCCATGGAAAGCTTCAAAATATAAAAATCCCGCACACATTGGATGCGTGCGGGATTTTAAAGCGTGTTTCTGCTTTTCCGTCGTATTATTTTTTGTCGTCTTTCACTTCTTCAAAATCCGCATCCACGACCTCCTCTTCGGGCCCGGATGCCGCTTCCTGCGCAGCGCCCTGCGCACCGCCACCGGCTCCAGCCTGGGAGGCCTGCTGATACATGGTTTCAGCCAGTTTGTGGGAAGCCTGAGTTAACTCTTCGGTCAGCCGGCGGATCTCCGCTTCATCTTCTCCCTCCATAGCCTTTTTCAGACGGCTGATGGATTCTTCAACCCGGCTCTTCGTGGCTCCGTCGACTTTATCTCCCAGTTCCTTAATTGATTTTTCAGTGGAATAAATCAGCGTATCGGCAGTATTCCGGGCTTCAACCAACTGCTTCTTCTTTTTGTCTTCCTCCGCATGAGTCTCCGCATCCCTGACCAATCGATTGATTTCATCTTTCGATAAACCGCTGGATGCGGTGATTTTAATGGACTGTTCCTTCCCGGTTCCCAGATCCTTGGCGGATACATTTACAATTCCATTGGCATCGATATCGAAGGTAACCTCAATTTGAGGCAACCCTCTCGGTGCCGGAGGTATGCCGACGAGTTCGAAACGTCCCAACGTCTTGTTGTCGGCCGCCATCTCTCGTTCTCCTTGGAGGACATGAATGGATACCGCGGGCTGGTTGTCGGCGGCCGTTGAAAAGATCTGGCTCTTTTTGGTGGGAATCGTTGTGTTTTTTTCGATCAACCGTGTCATCACCCCTCCCAGGGTTTCAATACCCAGAGACAGTGGTGTAACGTCGAGAAGAAGAACATCCTTGACCTCTCCTTTCAGAACCCCGCCTTGAATCGCGGCACCGACGGCGACCACTTCATCCGGATTGACTCCCTTGTGAGGTTCTTTACCGAAAATTCTCTTGACGCGCTCCTGAACAGCCGGCATACGGGTCATACCGCCGACAAGGATGACTTCATCGATCTCTCTGGTGGTCAAACCGGAATCCTTCAGAGCCGTTCGGCAGGGGCCCTCCAGGTTGTTCAGAAGATCGCTTACCAGGCTCTCCAGCTTGGCTCGGGTTATCTTGACATTCAGGTGCTTGGGGCCGGAGGCATCGGCGGTTATAAACGGCAGATTCACATCCGTCTCCATGGAAGTCGACAGCTCCATCTTGGCCTTTTCCGCAGCCTCTTTAAGCCTCTGCAAAGCCATTTTGTCGCTCCTCAAGTCAATCCCCTGGTCTTTTTTGAATTCATCCGCCAGATAGTCGATCATCCGGAGGTCAAAATCTTCCCCGCCCAGATGGGTGTCCCCATTGGTCGATTTAACTTCAAAAACACCCTCGCCGATCTCAAGTATGGAAATATCAAATGTTCCGCCACCCAGATCAAAAACGGCGATTTTCTCGTCTTTTTTCTTATCCAGGCCGTATGCAAGGGATGCCGCAGTCGGTTCGTTGATAATCCGGAGCACATTCAAGCCGGCAATTTTCCCGGCATCTTTCGTTGCCTGACGCTGGCTGTCGTTAAAATAAGCAGGAACGGTCACGACCGCATCGGTCACTTTCTCCCCTAAATATTCCTCTGCGGTTTTTTTCATGTAAGCCAGAATGTAGGAGGAAACTTCCGCCGGGCTTACCATTTTATCACCAAGCTTTATTCGGACATCGCCATTACTCGCTTCCTCCATTTTATAAGGAAGAACCTTTAAGTCCTTCTGTACCTCAGGCGACCTGAACTTACGTCCGATGAGCCTTTTAACCGCAAATACCGTATTCTCCGGGTTGGTGATTGCCTGTCTTTTCGCGATCATCCCCACCAGTCTCTCCCGGTTGCTTGAAACGGCAACGATAGAGGGTGTTGTTCGACTTCCCTCCGGGTTGGGAATCACTTTTGCTTCGCCGCCTTCCATGACCGCAACACAAGAATTCGTCGTACCGAGATCGATTCCTATTACCTTAGCCATTTGATATCCTCCTTAGCTCCTTCCGATGCGAATTTTTTAAAAATCGTACAAAGATTTATCGTCCTTCTCATCGCTTTTTTCCTTTTGCTTTTGAAACAACAACCATCGAGGGTCTGAGCAGTCTGTCATGGATCATATATCCTTTTTGAAGTTCCCGAAAAACCGTATTTTCCGGATGATCATCGGTTTCTTCCACCAGGAACGCCTGGTGAAAAGCGGGATCAAACGCCTTTCCGAGTGACTCGATCGGTCTTACGCCGAATTTATCGAAAACCTTCAGAATCTCTTTCCGGGTCAAGAGAATTCCTTCCATCAGGCAATCATCGGATCCTTCGTGGTTACATGACGAATCAATCGCCCGTTCCAGATTATCCACAGCCGGAAGCAGGTCCTTGATTAACGATTCGTTTGCAAATTTCCTGAATTCCTCTTTTTCTCGCGCCATGCGCTTTTTGTAATTTTCAAAATCCGCGGACACTCTCAGCAGGCGGTCATATGTTTCTTTTGTTTCCTGCTCCGCGGATTTGAGTTTCGCCGCCATTTCCTCATGAGTATCACCAGAATTTTTCTGTTCCTGTTTTTCCGTATCGGTTTTTTCGAGACTATGATCCGTTGAAGCGATTTTTTCGGTTTCGGTAATATTCTTTAGCTCTTTTTTCATCATCGGCCGATCTTTCTCCTGTCCGGTCTGATAATAAATACTTTTTTTATGTCGGAAACGCTTATCGAGCAAAGCGGTACCGATCAAAGGAACATGACAAGCTTATCCCAACGCTCAGGAACAGGGATAGACAGAATGGAACAGTTAGAAAATAATACTATATGTGATAATGTCAAGTTGAGAATCGGCTGCTTGAAATGGAAAAAATCTGTAAAAGAAGGGAAGATCGATATGGTTGTGCACCCTCTATCGAATCTATTCCAGAAAATCGCAAGCCTTACACATGACCGGGATCGATCCACGACACAGACCGCATCATTTATCGCTGCTTCCTTCCGGACCTGACGAGGTTCATGACCGTCCGTTGCGCGGCGGCCGGTCGGAAGGACTCACAGTATTCCGGTCCAAAACCCTTTAGAGGGAATTCAGCCCCGCATAAAGCGGATTTCGGGACAAGGGCACCGCTAACTCCCCGCCTAGCACAACCGGGTTTCTTTATAATTTTTTTATTTCTTTTTTTCAAGGGAAAAGGAAAAAACATCATACCACAATATGCATGTTCATTATGATGATCCGGCTCAAGATACGGGGTTTCTTATTGACATATTCGTCTATTTGCAATAACTTATCACATTGTTTGTGATCATTTAATATCTGTTCGGTTGCATCTTCGATATTTTTTGGGGATACTGAAGACGAAGTAAAAAGTCCAACTATTTCAATGCGCTTCATTTCTCGCCTGCCCGCATGCCGCCGGAACGCAGGTCATTGTGACATACGGCGAGTACGCATCACACCTCAGGATTTGCCAACATTGAATCCGGCGCTTTTTCCGGTTTGCCGTTTTCCATCGGACTTTTGGCCAAGTTCTCAGTATTATTGAACATGCTGTTTTCAGACCTCTTCCCGGGAGAAAAACAATGATACGACTGCTGTCAATTTTTATCATACTGTTGTCCGGTTGTCTGGCTGCTGCAGGTTGCGCGGTTTTCGTAGCAGGAGCCGGAACCGGTGTCGGAGTCTATACCTATATGAACGGCGAACTGACAAGGTCCTATCAAGCCCCTTTGGACAGAACCGAATCCGCTTGCGCAGCCGCTTTGGAAGATTTGAAAATAATCATTAACGAAAGAACATCAAACGGCATAAAAGCACAATTTAAAGCCACACGATCGGATTCCAAACCGGTCCTTGTAAAAGTCTCCACCATAGAACCCACAATTACCGAAGTATCGGTCCGTACCGGTATGATCGGTTTTTGGGACAAACCAGGTTCCGAGCTCGTTCATGCCAGCATCGCAAAAAGATTACAGAAGCAATAAAATCTCAAAAACCGTAGAGCGGACCCTTATTGACTATGAAATGGTTCTTCCGGGCGATTCGATCCTTGTCGGCGTCTCCGGAGGACCCGACAGCGTGGCCCTTCTCCATATTCTGAGCGAATTAACCGAAAAATTCTCGATCGGCAGGCTGGCTGTCTGTCATCTGAATCACTCCCTGCGCGGCAAAGATTCCGACCGGGATGCTGAATTTGTCGAATCCCTCGCCGAAAAGCTCCATTTGCCGTTTTATTCGAAAAAAGAGGATGTTCGCCGATACCGTAAGACCCATAAGCTTTCGCTGGAAGATGCCGCCCGAGGTGTTCGCTATACCTTTTATCATGCGCTGGCTCGGGAAAATGGATTCAGTAAAATTGCGATCGGCCATCATTCCGATGATAATGCAGAGCTCCTATTAATGAATCTGATCAGGGGAAGCGGGTCCGTCGGCTTTTCCGGAATAGCGGCCGTAAGAGACAATCAAATTATACGCCCCCTGATCCGGTTGAAGCGAACAGAGATTCTGCATTATCTGAACGCAAAAAACCTGAAATACCGGATCGACAAGTCGAATGATGATAAAAGATTCCTTCGGAACCGGATCCGCCGCGAATTAATTCCGTTACTGGAAACAAACTATAATCCAAGAATTGTTGAAACGATCAACCGGTTTGCCTCTATTATTAAAAGTGAGGATCAATTGCTTGAATCGGCAATTACGCCGTTTTTTGATAAAACCGCCTCTTTCCTCGGATCGGAAGAAATCACCCTTTCTCTTCCGCAGCTCCGCGGCTTGCATATTGCAGCAAAAAGAAGGATCGTCAGAAAAGCGATCTCAATCCTAAAGGGAAACTTAAGGCGTATCGCATTCAACCAGATCGATTCCGCAGTCCATTTGATGGAAAAAGGACCCTTTTACGGAATGATTCACCTGCCGGATCGAATCCGGATCCATCGGAACCGTCACCTTCTCATCATTACAAGGGAAAAGGAATCCCTGCGTCAGGTGGACGGCAAATCAGCCGCCGGGAAAGCCCCTCTTTTTGAGTATGAAGTTCTCGAACCCGGCTTGAATGCGGAATCCGTGTTCATAAAAGAGATCGGCAGGCATTTGAGAATCTCGAAAGCGGCAATGAATGAAAAATTCGATTCCTATCATGCTGGACATCCGGTTGCTTTTTTTGATATGGATAGCCTTTCTTTTCCTTTAATTGTCCGAAACCTCCGACCCGGTGACCGTTTTACCCCGCTCGGAATGGCGGGTACGCAAAAGGTAAAGAAGTTTTTCATCAATCACAAGATCCCCAAAGCACAAAGATGGGAGTGCCCCGTCTTGCTCAGCAAAGGAAAAATCATTTGGGTGGCAGGTCACAGAATGGATGATTCCGTCAAGATAAAACCGTTGACGAAAAACGTGCTGAAAGCCGAACTATTGCTTGCTTGATCCTCAAAAGTGATTAAATTAAAGAAAATTAAGCGTTTTCCAGGAGGTAACAACTTTTGAATCCTTTTTATAAAAATCTGGCCTTATGGCTGGTCATTACCCTGATGATGATCATGCTTTATAATCTTTTTAATCAACAGAAAATTTCTGAAGCAAACCTCAGTTATACCGAATTTCTTTCCATGGTGGATGCCGGCAGGGTTTCGGAAGTAACCATTCAGGGACAAGAACTATTTGTCACCAATACCAACGGAGATCGTTTTAAGGTGTTTTCGCCTCAGGACAGCGACCTGATCGGTATCCTTCGAAAAGAAGGAGTTTCCATCAAGGCAAAACCACCGGCGGAATCCCCTTGGTATATGTCGGTCCTGGTTTCATGGTTTCCGATGCTGCTGCTGATCGGGGTGTGGATATTTTTTATGCGGCAAATGCAAAGCGGAGGCGGCAAGGCGTTATCGTTCGGAAAGAGTCGCGCCCGTCTTCTCTCGGATCAATCGTCCAGGGTGACATTTGCGGATGTTGCAGGAATTGATGAGGCAAAGGAAGAGCTTGGGGAAATCGTGGAATTTCTCAAGGAACCGAAGAAGTTTACCCGGCTGGGCGGAAGGATACCGAAAGGCGTACTCTTGATGGGCCCCCCGGGTACAGGGAAAACGCTTCTGGCGCGCGCTATCGCAGGTGAAGCCGGCGTGCCGTTTTTCAGTATCAGCGGCTCCGATTTTGTGGAAATGTTTGTCGGTGTCGGTGCCTCCCGGGTAAGGGATCTTTTTGTTCAGGGAAAGAAGAACGCCCCTTGCATCATTTTTATCGACGAGATCGATGCGGTCGGCAGGCATCGGGGAGCAGGCCTCGGAGGGGGACACGACGAAAGAGAACAGACATTGAACCAGCTTCTGGTTGAAATGGACGGATTTGAATCGAATGAAGGGGTTATCCTGATATCCGCCACAAACCGTCCGGATGTTCTGGACCCGGCCCTTCTGCGCCCCGGACGTTTCGACCGGCAGGTAGTGGTTTCCCTCCCGGATATCAAGGGACGCCAGGAAATTCTCAAAGTTCACATGAAAAAAAGCCCCATCGGCCCGGATGTAAACTTACTCAATCTGGCGAAAGGAACGCCCGGTTTTTCCGGCGCCGACCTGGAAAACCTTGTCAACGAAGCAGCTCTGCTTGCCGCCAAAAGAAACAAGGAAAAAGTCGACATGCAGGATCTGGAGGATGCCAAAGACAAGGTTTATATGGGCCTTGAACGCAAATCGAAGGTCATTAAGGAAGAGGACAGGAAAACCACCGCATATCACGAAGCCGGGCATGCCCTTGTTGCGCGCTTTCTTCCCCACACCGATGCCGTAAACAAGATTACCATTATCCCCCGTGGGCGCGCGGCCGGTATTACGTGGTTTTTGCCGGAAGAGCGGGATTTCAAATATAAGGACCAGCTGGAAAGCGAATTATCCGTCGCCTTCGGAGGACGCGTAGCGGAAGAGATTGTTTTCAACCGTATCAGCACCGGTGCGGCCAACGACATCAAGCAGGCGACCGAGCTCGCCCAGAATATGATTCGGGCATGGGGTATGAGCGAGAAGCTGGGTCCTCTTTCATACGCGAAAAATGACGAACAGATTTTTCTCGGCCGGGAAATCGCGCAGCACCGGGATTATTCGGAAGAAACCGCAAAAAAAATCGACGAAGAAATCATCGATTTGATACGGAAGTCTTACAACCTGGCCAAAAAGGTTTTACAGGAAAATTCGGATATTCTTCACAAGCTCGCCGAGCGGTTGCTGGAAAAAGAAACCGTCATGGGAGCGGAACTGGACGAGCTCATTTTATCGATGAGACCCGGCATCAAGCTTCCCTCCAAACCGGTGGATGATTTGGAGACGCAATCCGAAAAAAAAGCACCCGGAAACGAACGAAACGAGGATCACGCTGAAGTCAAAGCGGAAAGGAAAGAAAACCGCGCCAAAACGGAAGATCCGGATGTGGATGAAAAGCCGGTCCCTTGATCTTTAAACCGAGCCGGATCCGATCAAAAAAAATCGGAAGGGGCTTTAACATATCGGTCCATTTCTCGATCGGACTGCCGAAAGTATCTCATAACGTGACGGATGGGAAAACATATCAGCTTACGTGGGGTCCTCATCGCCTGGTACTTGGTGAGCGGACCTGTGTGATGGGTATTCTGAATGTAACGCCCGATTCGTTTTCCGACGGGGGCTTGTTTTTCCACACCGATGCGGCAGTGGCTCACGGAGAAAAACTGTTTGAGGATGGAGCCGACATTATTGACGTCGGAGGGGAATCCACCCGCCCCTTTTCCGATCCGACATCGGCGGAAGAAGAAATCCGCCGGGTGATTCCAGTGATTGAAAACCTCGCAAAACGGGTTTCCGTTCCCATATCCGTCGATACGACCAAGGCGTCGGTAGCCAGGCTTGCCATGGACGCGGGAGCCTCGATAATAAACGATATCGGCTCTCTTCGGTTGGATCCGGAAATGGCGGATGTCGCCGCCCGGTACCAGGTACCGCTGATTTTGATGCATATGCGCGGAACCCCCAAAACCATGCAGACCCTGACCGCCTATGATGACCTCATCGAAGAGATCAAAACATTTCTGCGGGACGCAATTCTTCGAGCTGCCGAAAAAGGGATTCCAAAATCGAGAATCATTATCGATCCGGGAATCGGTTTCGGAAAAACAACCGAACAAAATCTTCGGATTATCAATCAGCTTCATGAATTCACGACTCTGGATGCCCCGATTCTCGTCGGGGCATCCAGAAAATCCTTCATAAGAAAAACCCTGGGTAACGGGTTCGGAGAAGAACCTGGTTATGCGGTTCCGGCGATCGAAATCGGCACGCAGGCCGCAATTGCCGCGGCAGTCCTACACGGTGCCCACATCATGCGAGTCCATGATGTTGCCGCTGCCCGCGCGACCGTAAAAATTATCGACGCCATCAAAAATGCAAAAAACAGCCACTAGATCCATAACCGTTTTTCCTGCAAAGCCCCGAATCGATATCTGAATTGTGGAAGCCTTGCCTTATACCGGTACCATTCTTCGCCTCCCGTGATGAGCATTCGAATCAAAGAACCCATATACTCAAGAAAACGCATCAAGAATTCTCCGGATCTCAGGGCTTTCAAATCCGGCTGTCCGACGAGGCACGCAGCCATAACGCGGCCGATGAAAATAGTGCGAGTATTCGCCTGAAATATTTATCGTAATATTGACGAAGCGGTAAAAAAGCGCTATGGGTCTCCGAATTGCGAATCCGACCGATCCCATGGGGTTTCCTTTTACCCGATTGAACCGCAACAGCGAGTGCATTCCCCGCAGCTTGCCACGGGGTTCTGCAATTACGAAACAAGGAGTTCCCGATCATGCTTCTGGTCATTGATGTTGGAAATACGAATACGGTTTTAGGAATCTACAACGATAATCACCTGGTTGAAACCTGGCGGATACGCACGGAGAAAAATGCCACCGCGGATGAGTTCCACATCCTGGCTGCCGGCCTGTTCGCGGGAAGCGGTATTGAATCCGGACAGATCGACAAAACAATTATCTCCTCCGTAGTTCCGCCCGTAGTAAAAATAATTGATTCCTTCTGCCGAAAATACCTGGAGCATCCTCCACTCGTGGTCGATGCCGAATGCTTTCCCGAAATGCCGATCCTTTACCCCAATCCCGCGGAACTGGGAGCGGACCGAATCGTCAATGCGGTGGCGGCATTCCGGAAATACCAAACCAGCCTGATCGTGATCGATTTCGGAACGGCCACAACCTTTGATGCGATTACATCGAAAGGGGAGTATCTGGGAGGAGCGATCAGTCCGGGAATCATGATTTCCGCGGAAGCCCTGTTTCAAAAAGCATCCAAGCTCCCCCGGGTCGAAAATTTTACCGCTCCTGAAAAAGCAATCGGGAAAACCACGGAAAGCAGCATGAGATCCGGTATCATTTACGGTTATGCGGGTCTTGTGGATGGAATCGTGGAGCGAATGAAGATCGAAATGGGTACGGAACCCCGGGTGATCGCAACCGGAGGGCTGGCAGCAATCATGAAAAATGCAACAAAATCAATTGAAGCGGTGGAACCCTTCCTGACCCTGGAGGGACTGAGAATTATCGGAAGCGGCCGATAAAAAAACCGATTCCGGCTGAGTGTTCATCCACCGGTGCAATAAATACAGGGCGGTTGCGTTTTCTGTTCATCCCGACCCACACGGAAGGTTCGGCCGCTATTTGCTATTATACCGGTTTGCCGCGCTTCATTCGAACTCCAGTATACCGAATGACCGGGGAAGATGGAAATTCGGCTTTGGACAATCAACCGGTGCCCATGTCAACCAGTGCGGGTGGGATGTTTTGTCGGCGCATTTGTAAAAATTCGCCCGCCACGAAACCCTTGGTCCGGGCGTAACCAACCGGCAGTATCTTTTCAGCAAGGAGATGGGAATCTCGTACGCAACGGTCCATGTGACCGGTTTCTCGATTTCCGGGTCGATAATGTGCGGCAATGAATGCGCGCGTTTTATCCGGTTGCACTCGCTCTTCGGGATTACATGCCTGCCTTTTCCCGGCTCCTCCTGAAAATGAAAAAGCATGGTTCCGCCGCAGTTCATCTCAAGGTTGAAGTAGCCTCCGGACAGATCCGAGTTCGGTGTAAAAAAGAATTCGACGCAGCTGTCCTCCCAGACATGATCCTGATCCTCTGCGGCCACTGCCCGAACGTATCGGTCCTCGACCCGGAACATCACGTAAATCGCCATGTCGTCATAGGCAATCTTTACCTCCGTCTTTGGAAAATGGTCGGGTTTTTTCCCCATGAAATTCTGAATCCGCTCGGACGAAATGTCTTTCCAAGGGGATCGATCCCAGACCGCATCACACTTCGGAGGAATAGCCAGTCTTGTTACCTTGCAGAACATACCTTGATTTCTTCATTGGAAAAAAAGCATTACACCCGGATTTCAGAGGGGCGATTAATTATTATTCATTTGCTATATCAGTCAGCTTAATTGGATCCACCTCAATTCACACTTGCTCGTGTAAACGGCCTTGCGCTGGTTGTCGGGGGCGGTTACCTGATAAAAACTCCTGGAAAGGCGGTCCACAAAGAATGAGCCATGTCCAATATCCATGGATCTGTCAATCTCTGCCGCACGGACACAACATAGTTTGGGAATCAAATAATGTCAAATATGGAAATCTGCCCCCTCCCTATTTTTTAATGGCACCCCTGCCCCATTTCAATTAAATCAAAAAATCAAATGCCCCCTCAGAGTTTCATATCAAAGGCATACTACGTTTTAATGTTCATACTGAACCACCTCACCTTGACAGTCGTAGATATAGAACCATTCCATGATCGCCGCAAGCACACGCTATCTAATGATGTCGGAGGCTCCAAAATATAATCTGATGTTCACATCAAGCCCATGAACGTTGGAGTATAACAAGTTTTTCTCTGCGTCTTAGCGCCTTTGCACGAGTAGTGTTTTACTCTCTTGTAATCCGAAAGCGGAGGGAGAGCATCCCTTGGAGGGCCCTTGTTGCCCACCGGTGCCTTACTAGGGCTTGGTGATGTCAGATTATCCTTTTCCGAATAAACGTTGCAATGCCATCGACCATGGTGACGATGACCAGGATTGCAATCAGAATCACCGTTAGTTGCTGATAGAAGAAAAGTCTCATACTGGTAATCAGTTCAAACCCGATCCCTCCTGCGCCGACAATACCCAAAATGGTGGAAGACCTGAAATTCATTTCCCACCGGAAAAGGCTCAAAGAAACAAATTCGGGCATGATCTGGGGTACGACGGCATGGACAATGATCTGCGATTTCCGAGCACCTGTTGCCATAAGCGCTTCGATGGGACCCGGATCGGTATGCTCTATTGAGTCTGCAAGGAACTTCCCCATCATCCCGGCAGAGTGAAACGCCAACGCCAGTACTCCGGGGAATGGCCCCAAGCCGACAGCCGCAACGAAGACAATCGCAAAAATCATCTCTGGTATTGCACGGGCAGTATTCAAAATCAATCGACTGGCATAATATGTCAGTCGATATGGAGAGATGTTCCTGGCTGATAAGAGCCCTAAAGGGATCGCAAACATAACTCCGAGAGTTGTTCCCCAGATGGAAATCTGAATGGTTTCAATAATAGGCCCTGCTAAGCGGGGAAGTATCGAAAAATCAGGAGGAAAAGCCCGGGAGAGGATGTCGACAATTCCCGAAAATCCGGTACTGAGTTCTCGAAGA
>JAHDSC010000037.1 GCA_018432925.1 Desulfobacterales bacterium
CGCGCACGACTTTGAAATGATGGCCGGGCAAAACATCGATCTTTCCGTTTTCCACAATACCGATTCCGTGCCCGGCCGAGGCGTTTACGGTCGAGAATCGGTGATCGGGAATTCATTCATGGATGGTTCCAATCGAAGAACTTCCCGACTGCTGATGTGTTTAGTATATATCGACTTTTCCGAAGTCGCAACATCAAACTCGAAGGTCGGCTGAAAAACAGGTTTTGAGTTCAATCCTCACGCCTGAAAATTTCTTGACTAATCCGGAAGAATCGTCCAACATCTGCTTTCTAAAAGGCATTGCAAAGACTCAACCCATATCCGGAGTGAATACAGGACAAGAAAATGGAATTTGAACCCGTGATCGGTCTGGAAGTTCATGCCCAGTTGAAGACAAAAACAAAAATTTTCTGCGGCTGCTCCGCATCGTTCGGGGCGCCGCCCAACACCCATACCTGTCCCGTTTGCCTGGGCATGCCCGGAGTGCTTCCCGTACTGAATAAAAAAGTGGTCGAATACGCCCTCCGCATGGCTTCGGCAACCAATTGCGGCATCGCCCATGAAAGCCGGTGGGCCCGAAAAAATTATTTTTATCCGGACCTGCCGAAAGGATACCAGATTTCCCAGTATGAACTGCCGATCGCCGTGAACGGGCATATCGATATCGAAGTGAACGGTGACGGGAAAACCATTGGAATCACCCGCATACACATGGAAGAAGACGCGGGCAAACTCACGCATGATCCGGGGCGTCCGGTGAGCATGGTCGATTTCAACCGGGCCGGCGTACCGCTGATCGAAATCGTGAGCGAACCCGACATCCGATCTCCCCGGGAAGCCGGAGCCTACCTCCGGCAGTTACGCGCCATCGTTCGATACCTGGGTATTTGCGACGGCAACCTGGAAGAAGGGAGTTTTCGCTGCGACGCAAACGTGTCCGTTCGTCCGGAAGGGGCCGAAACATTCGGAACCCGCACGGAGATCAAGAACCTGAACTCTTTTAAACACGTTGAAAATGCGCTGGAATACGAAATCAACCGGCAGATCGAAACTCTGATGAGCGGAGATCCCGTGGTTCAGGAAACCCGGCTCTGGGATGCGGTGAAAAGCCGGACCACTCCCATGCGAGGCAAGGAAGAGGCGCACGATTACCGGTACTTCCCGGATCCCGACCTCCTCCCCCTGGTGATCGACGACGAATGGATCCGAGAGGTGAAAAATACCCTTCCCGAATTGCCGACCCCCAAAAAGGAACGCTTTGTCCGGGAATATGAGCTTTCCTCCGGTGACGCGGAAATACTGACCGCGAGCCGTGAACTGGCGGATTACTTTGAGGAATGCTTCCGGGAGTTTCCAAATCCCCGCCGGATCGGCAACTGGATGATCGGTCCGCTGCTGGGATTGCTGAACGCCGCGGGGACAGGCATCGAATCGTCGCCGGTTTCCCCGCATCATCTGGCGAGGCTTTTACAGCTGATCGATGAAGGCGTGATCAGCGGCAAGATCGCCAAGACCGTTTTTGAGGAGATGGCGGCTTCCGGAAAACCGCCCGACCGGATCGTCGAAGAAAAAGGTCTGGTCCAGGTTACGGATACTTCCGCTATCGAATCGGTCGTGTTGAAAGTCCTTTCCCGGTTTCCCGGGGAGGTGGAAGCGTACCGCAGCGGAAAAGACAAACTCCTCGGCTTTTTTGTCGGACAGGTCATGAAGGAAACAAAGGGCAGGGCCAATCCGAAGATTCTGAACGACATTTTAAAAGACCGACTTCGATGACCGGCAAGGGGCTGACGGAGAACGGTTTAAAGATAAGGAGAATTTCCATTTGAAAAAACATATTTTTTTACGAATCGAGTTATTCGGGATGGCTGTCGCCTTTGTCGCGTGCTGGATTTTTTTATCCGGTTTGGCATTCGCCGAGGCATCCAGGGTTGTCATCATACCTTTTAAAATGAATGCCGAGAAGGATCTGACGTTTTTACGGGACGGGATTCAGGATATGCTGACTTCCAGGCTTTATTGGGAAGACAAGGTGGTGGTGGTGAGCCGGGAGGATACCGAAAAAGCGCTGGAAACGATCACAGGGCCTCTGAACGAAGCCGCGGCACGGGAAATCGGAGAAAAAATGGGGGCGGATTACGTGCTTTTCGGCAGTCTCACGGTTTTCGGTGAAAGCGTCAGCATGGACGCGAAAATGATCGATCTGTCCGGCGAAAAACCGGCCCTTGCCTTTTTTAACCAAAGCCGGGAAATGGCCGAAGTCATTCCGCAAATCAACGGGTTTGCCGGCGATATCAACGAAAAGGTTTTCGGCCGGATCATGGCGGCGCCGGAGGCGCCGGCCCAAACCCGTACCCGGGCCCCCGAATCCGAAATTCGGGAGGATATCCACGCGCATCCGGAAAAGCTGATCGAAGGAGGCTTTGCTGGTCAGGATCGGCAAAGCGAGCTGAATCCGGCATTTATCCTCCGGCAGGAACCCCAAAAAACATTCAGCGGATTCTGGAAAAGCCAGAACTTCGGTCATCTTTTAAACGGTCTGGCATTGGAGGATGTGGACGGAGACGGGCGAATCGAAACCGTTGTCATCACGCCCCATGAGGTATCCATCTACAAGTTTGAAGAGAAGCGGTTCTTTAAAGCCGCCACCATTGCCGAAGAACCGAATCGAACGTTCATCGGCCTCGATGCGGCCGATATCAACGGCAACGGTTATCCGGAAATCTTTATCACCGCATTGAACGCTTACCAGAACGGCGTCGGTTCGTTTGTGCTGGAATATGACGGAAAAAACTACAAACGAATTGTCGAAGACAGCCGCTGGTACTTCCGGGTCGTGAAACATCCCGACCGGGGAAGCCTGCTGTACGGGCAGAAACAGGTAAGCGGCGGGGGGGTGTTTTCAGGCCCGATCCACGAAATGGTCTGGAAAAATTCCGGATATGAGCCGGCGGCCGAGGTGCTTCCGGCCGGACGCGCCGGCCTGATGGGTTTTGCCTTCGGAGACGCCATGAATGACGGCCGGGAAATCGCCGTTGCATACACAAAAGGCGATCATATCCGGTTGATCAATCCATCGGGCAAGGAGATCTGGTCGGGGAGCGAAGTTTACGGCGGCGGCACGCTTTATTTCGCGCTGCCGAAAACCGGGCCGGGAGACATGGAGAACCGGGAGTTCTTTCCCATGCGGCTGCTGATCGCTGATCCGGACGGCGACGGGAAAAACGAGATCATCGCCGTGAAAAACTATGAGGTAGCCGGAAGGAAACTGGCGCGCTTCCGGAAATTTACCGATGCCCAGATCGAATCGCTTTCCTGGGACGGGCTGGGGCTTGCGGTCAACTGGACCACGCGCAAAACATCGGGCTACATCCGCGATTTTGCGATCGGGGATTTCGACAACGACGGAGCGGACGAACTGGTGGCGGCCGTCATCATCAAGGATGCGTTCGTGGTGGGGATGACTCCGAAGAGTGCCGTTATTGCTTATGATCTGAAAAATGATTTGAAAAAATAAAAAGAGCCGGTTTTTCTTTCCTGATTTCTCGGAAGTAACCTTTGGACAGGCGTTGAATGAAATTTTTCAGGGGGCAAATTCTTGTGCGGAGGCCTCGGCATACCCGACTGTAAACAGATGGTCAGGCACGTAAATGTTTCCGGCGGATCGGCGGTTGGGAAGTATCTTGATCGGAACGAGTCATGGATTATCCTCCGACCGCCGGTCAAACTCCTGGTTAAGGGTTCATAACGAAAGAACATAAAAAACATACATTAAGAACAAAAAAAAGCCCCGGAAGACGATCTGTCCCCCGGGGCTTTTTTGTGATTCAGACGATTTTTATTGCTTCTGTTACCGTCTTAGAAATTGATCTGCCACTTGGCGCCTGCGTACCAGGAATCGCCCAGATCATTATCCGGCACTCCGGTAATTTCCTGGTCACCAAAATCGATGAAGCCGATTTCAGGAATGATAAAGAAGATATCGGCCAGCCTGATGGGCAGGTTCACGTAATAGGTAAGAGTGTCTTCTTCCCAATCCCCACCGGCTGTGTCGACTTCCGAATTGACATAGCCGATACCGGCCTCGATGCTGACCGCGTCGGTGAATTTATAACCGGCGGCGGCGGCAAGGCCGTATGAATCGTTGTCTTCGATACCCGTCGCGGTCCAAACCGGCATTCTATTACATGCCTGGAGAAGTCCGTAGACGCCCGGGTTCTGTGAATAGTAACCGGCGACAGCCAGCCAGGCCGGGCCGAAATAGAATTTGGCGTCCAGGCCGACCACATAGGCATCCACATCTTCGTCATCTTCAACGCCGGGAGCATGAGCCTCGGCTTTAACGGTCTGCCAGCCGGCATAGGGGCGGATCGCGAACGCATCGGTCTTGAATGTGTACCGGGCCGCGATCTTGGGAAGCGTGACGTCGGTTTCTAAGACTGCGGCACCCGGAAAAGCGATGCCGGCAGCGCCATAACCGGTTTCCGGTTCGATGAAGGCCAGCTCGAAGTTGTTGATCAGGAGCTTGATCTGGGGCTGACGGCCGTCATACGCCATACCGTAAGGGTTCAAGCCGTCGTCCGCGTTGTGAACCTGGCCGGAAAGGTTCGTGTAAACCGGGGTGTAATCCTGGCCGATGAGCAGCGAGCAGCCGTCGGCGAATTCCCAGGTTCCGTAGAGAAGTCGGGTGGACAGACCCGCATCATCCTGAACGGCGATTTCAACAACTCCCGCCACGTCACCGGAGGTCACCTTGGCGCCGATGCGGCTGTTTCCCTGCAGATCCCAGGTGAGATCCCCGTCATCATCAAAGCCAACGGCATCGCCGGCGTCGCCGTTATCGAATTCATCCCAGAAGGTAGACATGCGGACGCTTCCGTAAAAATTCCAGTCGGCCGACATGGCCGGCACGGTAAAGGCGCCGATCAGCGCGATCGCCGCGAATACGACAAATAATTTTTTCATCTTCTAATTCCTCCTTAACATACGTTAATCAAAAACCTTTCACCTGATAACCAACCTAATAACTTTTTGTCCAGACAGCAATACAATCGGTTTCTCCCCTTCCTCACCTCCTTTCTAAATTATATATAATTATAGTAAATATACGACACTTCAGGATCGACCTATCAGGGTGAATTTTAAATGTCAAGCGATTTTTGCAATATCTACAATACCTGAAGATAGATATCCGGTGGATGAACGGCTTTGCGAGCCTTTTCTATTATTTTTCGTTCACGCAAAGGCGCAAAGACGCGAAAACTCAATCTCACGCCAAGACGCAAAGCCGCAAAAAAAAAGCAAGGGTATCGGTTGATTCTTCAGGCTTTCTTTTGCGTCCCGGATTTAATATTCATCGTCAAACCATAAATCCCCGCCATTGTCTCTTCCGGGCGAATATGGGGAATAAATCACGACTTTATTGTCCTCCAGCACCTTTACCCCGGTCCAGGACCAGCTCGAATACCATATTCCCACCCGCTTTCCCGACGGCTCCAGGATCCATGCGCCGCGGGCGTTTCGCTCGCCGGTTTTGATCCAGATGTTATCGGTCATTTTTTTAAATTTTTCCGTATCCGGATCGACCTCGTGCCAGAACCTGGTAACAAGCGTATACCGGTTGTCGATCCCGATGATCGTATCGGGCATGGAATCCCGTCCGGTATAATAGTACCGGTGATCCGGAAGAACCTGGTATGTTTTAAAAATCCGCGTGGCCTCGGGGCTGTATCGGATGCTTCCCCAGTTCGCGGCACACCCGGCGGTTAGAACCGCCAGCATCAGAACCCCCGCTGCGATCATCCGAGGGAGGCTTTGGAGAGGTTTTGTCGGTTTCATGATCATTCACCCTTTTTTACGCTGGATCCGGAATCCGGAATAGATGCGGGATGGGTTATTTCGCTTTCTTCTCCCGATATCTTCCTTCCCCGGACGGGTTTAACGTAACAATCGGCAATTACTATGAAATCCTTGAGAGAGTTTTTAAACGATCCGTTTAAAGGATTTTTCAAGGAACGCCAGGGTCCACCGGATCCATGTGGGACGGCCGTGCGGGCAATGGGATGGATGGTCGCATGCATCGAGCCGGTCCAGCAGGCCTTTGATCTGTTCATCCGAAAGACGCTGGTTCGCCCGGACGGCCCCGTGGCAGGCCATGAGGATCAGGCACCGGTCGACGGCTTTTTCCAGGCCGGTTGTGACACCGTACTCCGCCGTCTTTTCCACGATTTCCCGGAGAAGCGGCTGGATCTCTCCGCCGGCCGGAAGAACCGGAACGGATTGGACCACGAAGGTATTTCCTCCGAAAGGCTCGATTTCAAGACCGAGTTCCTTTAAACGGGGCATCAGCCTTTCCAGAATGTCCGCTTCCCTGTATCCGAATTCGACGGTTTCCGGAATCAGAAGTTTCTGGGAGGAAGGTTTCCCGGCGGCGGCCGCATGCTTCAGCTGCTCGAAAAGGATCCGCTCATGGGCGGCATGCTGATCCAGGAGAACCAGTCCTTCGTCGTCTTCGCAGACGATGTATGTGTCATGAAGACGGCCGATGATCCGTAAATCCCCGAAGCGTTTTTTGCTCCAAAGCTCCGCTTGTGTCGCGTCGGCCGTCGACAATACCCGGATATTCTTTTTATTTTCTTTGTCATCGGTCCGCGGGAAGATATTCTTTTCCTCTCCTCCATACCGGGGACTTGGCTCCGAGATTGCCGGTTTTTCCCGACTGGAAGGGCGGGTGCCGGTCCAGCGGGGCCTGTCGGCACGACGCAACGATTCGGATACCGCCGATTGAACGGCGTTGTGAATCTTTTCCAGCTGAACGAACCGTACTTCATTTTTCGTCGGATGGACGTTTACATCCACCTCGTCGAAGGGAACGGTTAAAAACAAAACCGCAACCGGGAAGCACCCCTTCATCAATCCCCCGGCGTATCCTTCGAAAAGGGCGTGCTGAATGACCCGGTCGCGGACCCGCCGTCCGTTGACATAGATGTAAATTCCCCGGGACGTGCTGCGCGTGACGCGGAGGGACGAAATCCAGCCGGTGATTGAAATCGAGGGATCGTCCCATTCGATCCGGTGAAGTTCCGCCCGCGAATCCGCGCCGATAGCGTCTATCATCCTTTCGGCCGGATCGGGGGAAGCCGGCCAGCATCGAACGGTTTTTCCATTATGATCGAGCCTGAACTGGATATTCGGCCGGCCGATCGCGATGCTCAAAACGGTATCCGCGATGTGGGCCATCTCCGTGGCGGCCGTCTTGAGGAATTTGCGCCGGGCAGGGGAATTAAAAAAAATCCGACGCACCGTAACCATGGTGCCGACGGGGGCGCCGATTTCCGACACCTTCTTGATTTTTCCGCCTTCAACGATAATCTCGGTTCCGGTATGGGCGGTTTGATCCCGGGTGACCAGGGAAAACCGGGAAACCGAGGCGATGCTCGGGAGGGCTTCCCCCCGGAACCCCAGGGTTCGGATGGAAAACAGGTCCGGGTCCTTGTAAATTTTGCTGGTCGCGTATCGCTCCATGGCCAGAAGCGCATCGTCGCGGCTCATCCCGCTCCCGTTGTCGGAAACCCGGACGAGGGAACGTCCGCCGCCTTCCACCTCGACGATGATTCGCGTGCTTCCGGCATCCAGTGAATTTTCGAGAAGCTCTTTAACGACCGACGCCGGACGCTCGACCACTTCACCGGCGGCGATTTTGTTCGAAAGAATCTCCGGGAGTATTTTTATTTTTGACACGATATCCGGATCGTCCCGCGGATTTTACTCCGCAATCCTGTCTGGCGAAGCGACTCCAACGATGAAAACGCCTCGTTCCTTGATTGGTTTACCCAGGTTTTGTGCCCCTGATTTTTCCATTGTACCGATTTGATCGGCGTCGAATAAAACTTTTGGATACAAAATATTATTGAAGAAACTTCGACAGCGGCACGCACGACTTTGAAATAGCGGTCAGGCAAAACATCTACGTTTCCGTTTTCTACAACACCGACTCCCGTGCCCGGCCGTGATGTTTGCAACCAAGTGCCGGCCAACGGTTCCGGTGTCATTATTTTGCCTCCAAAAGTTTTATTCGACGCCCGGCTGGTAATGTTTCCCTTATAAAAAAGGGGGCGAAACTTGAGTGGTTTCAATTTGAAAAACCGCTTTTTTTAGGTTGCCTTTTTTACTTCTCAAAAAAAAAGCGGGATAAAAACGCCTCGTCCTTCGGCGAAAGGTTGAATTTCAGACTGGCGTCGCTGATCAGTTCCTTTACATTTTTTTTGTTATCGAAATTTCGCTGATCGGAAATCCATTTGACCGCTTTCCTCAGATCCTCGCCCTCCGGCTGCATGCTCATGATCGTTTTCCTTTCGTTTTTCGGTTGACGATAAATGAAATCTTTTTTTATGCCGTGCAATGGAATGGAGACTCTCCCGGCGGAAAGTCGCTGTTTCGGCCGAATATGGAAACATGGCTATCTCGGGGAGGCGATTGGATGGGTTGTCACCCGAACATTGTCTATCGCCCAGAATTCCGTTTTTCTCCCCGTCAGATACCCTCGAAACACCAGAACCAGAGAGTCGCCCCGAATTTGATCGGGTGAAATGGACACCCGGCGGCTTTCCACCCAGTAGGCCCTGTCATGACGGTAGATCCGGACGAATCCTTCGTTGCCGTCCGGAACCTTTTCCCCCGGGTCTTTGAACCGGTTCGGAAAGGTCGTCAGATCGAGCAGAATCCCGCCCTCTTTCATGCCCAGCGTCCATCGATCCGCCTGTTTTCCACCGCTGTCCCATGTTCCGATAAGATACAAATCAAACGACAGGTCGATACGACTGCCAGAGGGGATCTTGGAGATTTTCAATTGGGTGGCGGGATTAAATTCGGGGTTCCGGTCGTTGAATAATCCCTGGACGTTTTTATTTCCGATTGGAAAGCTTCGATCGCTTGCCCATTCCAGTTTTACGCCACCTTCAAAATCAGGGGACATCGAAGATTCGGAGGATGTTCCCCCGGAAACGGTGCCACCGCAGGCGGTCGCCGCCAGGATGAAAAAAATTGCCGGCATAAAGCCCAACCGGTTCGTTTTCATTTTTCGATTATTCATGTTTTTTGTTTCCCGGGGAAATGAAACATCGGAATCCCGGAGATATAAAAAACCGCCGACGAAACGGATGGAAAAACACTGTTTTTTTCCGGCAACCCGATTTCCCGGTGATTTCGCTTACAGGCCCGGCTTTTTTTTGTGAAAATCGGTTGCCTGCTCGAAATTGTAAGCTGTTTGGAAAATCGTTTCCTCGTTGAAATGTTTTCCCATGATCTGCAGCCCGATCGGGAGGCCATCCGAAGAGAACCCGCACGGAACCGAGATGCCGGGGATCCCGGCAAGATTTGCGGAGATCGTGAATATGTCGGACAAATACATGGTAAGCGGGTCCTCGATCATTTCGCCGATCGTAAATGCCGGTGTGGGCGCCACCGGCGACAGGATCACATCGCAGGTTTCAAAAGCCTTTTTAAAATCCTCCAGGATCAGGGTTCGGACCTGGGACGCCTTTTTATAATACGCATCGTAATAACCGGCGGAGAGGGCATAGGTGCCGAGTATGATCCGCCGCTGGACCTCCATGCCGAAACCCCTGGCCCTTGTATTTCGATACATTTCGATCAGATTCCGGGTGTCTTTATTCCTCGAACCGTACCGCACCCCGTCGTAGCGGGCCAGGTTGGAACCGGCCTCCGAAGGGGCAATCACGTAATAGACGGCTACGCAGTGTTTGGTATGGGGAAGGGAAACTTCCACGCATTCGGCGCCCAGGTTTTCAATGACCCCGACGGCGTTTTTCACCGCGGCCGCGACCTCCGGATCGATCCCTTCGGCTGCGTGGTATTCTTTCGGGATTCCCACGGTGATTTTTTTCAGGCCGTTTTTAAGAAAATCGGTATAATCAGGGACCTCCAAGGGTACGGAGGTGGAATCTTTCTCATCGTAACCGGCAATGGTTTTCATCAGGACGGCGCAATCCGTGACATCTTTTGCCATGGGACCGATCTGGTCAAGAGAAGAAGCGAAAGCGACCAGTCCGTACCGGGAAACCCTTCCGTAGGTCGGTTTCATTCCCACCACGCCGCAATGGGAAGCCGGCTGCCGGATGGATCCGCCGGTATCCGAACCCAGTGCCCCCAGACACATTCCCGCGGCGACCGCCGCCGCCGATCCGCCGCTTGAGCCGCCCGGAATTCGCTTCAGGTCCCAGGGGTTACGGGTCAGCTGGATCCCTGAATTCTCCGTGGATGAGCCCATCGCAAATTCATCCATGTTCGCTTTGCCGACAATGACGGCTCCGGCTTCTTTCAATTTTTCAATAACGGTCGCATCGTATGGCGGGATAAAATTTTCAAGAATCTTCGATGCGCAGGTCGTGCGCAGCCCCCTGGTGCAGATGAGATCCTTGATCGCCAGGGGTATGCCGGTAAGACCGGTCATGTTGCCCCGAGAAATCGCCTGGTCGGCGAATTCCGCCTGTTCCATCGCGGCGTCCGCCGCCACGGTGATATATGCCTGTACCTTCGGCTCGACGGATTGAATGCGTTCCAGAACCGCCCGCGTGAGCTCCAGTGAAGAAATTTTTTTCTGTTTCAAAAGCTTGTGAGCGGTTTGGATGCTTAATTCGTAAAGCTCCATGTTTGCCTTTCTATCGTGGTTACCTGTAAAAAACCGGTTTTTTCGCCCGCCGTAAAACCGAGAGGTCTTTCCGGTTCAATGAATGATCCGGAGAGAAGGAAATCAGCCGATCACTTTCGGAACGATGAAATTTCCGTCTTCCTGTTCCGGGGCGTTGGCAAGCGCCGATTCTCTGTCGAGGTGTTCTTTTTCCCGGTCTTCCCGAAACGCATTGGTCAGGGAGATGGCATGGGTGGTAGGGGGTACGCCCTTCGTATCGACACGGTTGAGGGTGTCGATATATTCGAGAATGGTTCCGATCTGACCGGCAAACATCTCGATGGATGATTCATCGATGTGAAGATGGGCAAGATTCGCCACGTGCAAAACTTCTTCTTTCGTAATCTTCATGGTGCATGACCTGTGTGTTTACCCGACATTTAAAATTATTTATAAATTTTGTAAGGTACCCTGCCCGATCCCGGCGCCGGGGGATTTCGATTCCCCTGTGCACGATCCATTGAAAGAAAAGATGCATGGGTTCGGCCGGATGGTCAGGGACTTACCAGGATTGCCTCTAAATTTTCTTTTTTCAGGCGGTTCAGCATCGCTTCGGCCTCGGATCCGCTCTTGAAATTTCCGATCCGGATGCGGAACCAGACACCTTTCCCCGGAATTTTCACAATGGTTCGATATGCAGGATACCCTTTTCGGATGAGTCTGTCTACCATCTGATCCGCCATTTTCGGATCTTTTAATGAAGCCACTTGACTGGTCCGGGTTTTAACCGCGTCCGGTTTATCGATCGGCTTGCTTGTTTCTCTTTTTGGGGCCGGAGGGCTTTTTTCCGTCTTTTCAGCGGGTTTTTCAGCCGGAATTTCCTTTTTTTCCGCTATGGCGGGTTTTTCCGGAAGATGGTTTGCCCGGGACGGATTTTTAATATCCGGCAGCCGGCTTTCATTTTTGTTATGTTTCAGCGCTTCGTAAAAACCAAGATCCGAATCAGGATACAGCGTTTCCGGATCGATTTCGGGCGACGCCTTTTTTTCCTTCATAACCGCGTTTTTTAATGAAACCAGTTCCTTTTGGAGCTTTTCGATGTCGAAGTTCACCGGAACCGTTCCCCTTCCCACCAGGATACCGAGAACGAACGTCCATATGGAGACAAAGAAGACCAAAAACCAGAATCCAAGCCGGCTGGATGGCAGCTTTGAAGAAAAACCCTTTTCCCGAGGTTCCGGATGATCTTGTATTTTCTTTGCCATTTCCCGCAATCAACCATTCTGAAACATTACATCTTTTCCGGTGCGCCGACACCCAGAAGGGTCAGCCCGTTTCGGATCACCTTTTTCACCGCCGACACTAAATACAAGCGGCCGCGGCTCAAAACGGGTTCATCGGTCAAAACGCGATGCTTGTTGTAGTATGCATGAAAAGAGGCGGCAAGGTCCATCAGATAGAATGTGATGCGATGGGGTTCCATGAACTCGACGCTGCATCGCACCACTTCCGGATAACGCGCCATGGTTTTAATCAACCGGATCTCTTCCGGCTCTTTCAGCATGGCGACGGCTGCTTCGTCTTCCGCTTCGTTTTCCATCCCTTTTTCCCGGGCCTTGAGGACGATGCTGGATATCCGGGCATGCACGTACTGGACATAAAAAACAGGATTTTCATTGGTCTTTTTTTTGGCCAGTTCCAGGTCGAAATCAAGCGGACTGTCATAATGCCGCGTCAGGAAGAGAAACCTTGCGGCGTCGCGTCCGACTTCCTTGATGACATCGGACAGGGTAACGAATTCACCCGCCCGGGTGGACATGGCAACAGGGACGCCGCCTCTTAAAAGATTGACAAGCTGAACCAGAATGACTTCGAATTGATTCCGGTCATGGCCGCCGGCCTCTATCGCGGCCTTCATTCGCGGCATATATCCATGATGATCCGCTCCCCAGACGTCGATAATCCGCTCAAACCCCCGATCAAACTTATCCTGATGATAGGCGATATCCGAAGCAAAATAGGTGGTCTGACCGCTGGATCGAACGACCACCCGATCTTTTTCGTCTCCGTAATCGGTCGTTCGGAACCAACCGGCCCCGTCGCTTTCATATATGATTTTCCGGTTACGAAAATCACGAATTACCGCATCGACTTTGCCCGAATCATAAAGGCTTTGCTCGCTGAACCATGAATCGAATCGAACGCCGAAGGCTTCCAGATCGTTTCGGATTCCTTTCATAATACTTTCCGCGGCAAAACGCGCGGCGCACCCGATGGCGGTGTCCTCGCCGCATTCCAGCAGACCGCCGCCTTTTTCCTCTCTGATTGTTTTTGCCAGCTCGATGATGTAGTCTCCCTGGTAGCAGTCTTCGGGAAACGGGATGTTCTCGCCGAAAAGCTGTTTATAGCGAAGGAAAACAGATCGTCCCAGGGTCTGAATCTGCCTGCCCGAATCATTGATGTAATACTCTTTTGAGACATCGTATCCGCAAAACGACAGGATGTTGCCGATGCTGTCCCCCACGGCGGCTCCCCGTCCATGGCCGACATGAAGCGGCCCCGTGGGATTTGCGCTGACGAATTCCACCTGAACCTTTTTCCCCTTTCCGAGGTCCGAAAACCCGTATCGCGTGTCCGCTTCAAAAATTTCGCGTAACACCGGGTACCAGAAAGCGGTGTGGATGAAAAAGTTCATAAACCCGGGCCCGGCGATTTCCATTCCGGAAATCATTCCTTCGGAATTATCCAGGTTCCGAAGGACGGCCTCGGCGATTTTTCTCGGCGGCATCCGCTGAACGGAGGCCATGATCATTGCCGCGTTGGTTGAAAAATCGCCATGTTCCTCCAGCTTGGGTTCTTCAATATCGATGGAGGGAAATTCCGATGAAGGGAGTTCTCCTTTTTGGTGCGCGCGTTCGGCGGCCTGAAGGATTAAATTTTTGATTTTTTGTTTCATTTCGTTATGATACGCCTTATACATTCGGATTGTATTTAGAAAGGTCTCGAAACGTTACTTCATAAAAGCTTTTTGTTCCCAAGTCAAGAATCATCGGCCGAACCGGGCTCCTGGATGCTTGTAATTTCCGTATTTATGTGTAATATTACGAGACGCTTTTTAATACCCCGATCAAGTCCATTGTTCAAGGGCATATTGAATTATGTCGAAAGATAAAAGCAAATCTGAAATTTTGAAAAAACGCGCCTCCAGAAAGGAGAATAAGGGATTCATGGCCGGGATTTTCAAATGGTTCGCCTGGTCGCTTCTTTTTATCGTCATATGCGGCGGGCTTGCGATCGCCGGCGTTTATTTTTATCTGAATGAAAGCCTGCCAAAGATCTCCTCACTGACGGACTATCGTCCTTCCGTTATAACGACGGTTTACTCCGACGACAACCGGAAAATCGCTGAATTTTACAAAGAACGCCGGATTGTAATTCCCTTGTCCAAAATGCCCGAGATGCTGATAAAGGCTTTTATTGCAGCGGAGGATTCCAGGTTTTTCAAGCACGGGGGTCTTGATCTGCTCAGCATTGTACGCGCTTTTTTCAAGAATATCGAAGCGGGTGCGATTGTCCAGGGGGGGAGTACGATTACCCAGCAGGTTGCAAAATCGTTTTTTTTATCACCGGAAAAAAGCTATGCTCGAAAAATCAAGGAAGCGATACTTGCATACCGCATTGACAAAACTTTTACCAAAGAAGAGATTCTTTTCTTGTATTTGAACCAGATTTATCTTGGACACGGTGCATATGGAGTGGAAGCCGCTTCTGAAAATTATTTTGGAAAACCGGCGGAAGAATTGGATCTTGCGGAATGCGCACTCCTTGCCGGCCTCCCGCAGGCTCCCAGCAGGTATTCCCCGTTCAGGGAGCCGGAACGAGCGAAAGAACGGCAGATATACGTTCTGAACCGAATGGTTGCGGAAGAGTATATAACCGATTTACAGGCTACGGAGGCCATTAACATACCGCTGGATATAAAGCCGAGAAAAAACTGGTACATCGAAGAGGTGCCTTTTTATACCGAACATATCCGACGCTATGTAGAGAAGAAATACGGCTCCGAG
Source organism: Desulfobacterales bacterium (assembly GCA_018432925.1). Classification (GTDB taxonomy): domain Bacteria; phylum Desulfobacterota; class Desulfobacteria; order Desulfobacterales; family JAHDSC01; genus JAHDSC01. The sequence goes on from JAHDSC010000037.1 coordinate 14,713, forward strand.
GCATTGTATTCGGAAGGTCTTGAAATTTATTGCGCCGTAAATATCGAAATGCAGAAAGCGGCCCGGGAGGAAATCGAAGATGGTTTAAAAGCCCTGGATAAGCGTCAGGGTTATCGGGGACCGCTGAAACGCCTTTCCCCCGGGGAGATAGAGACTTTTTCCAGGGAATACGCCGAAGAACCGGATAAAAATTCTTTGGAAAAAGGAAAGATCGCAACCGGGGTTGTGATCGAGGTGAACGATGGTGAGGATACCGCGACGGTCCGAATCGGAAATTCCCTGGGAATAATCCGTATCAACGATATGCGATGGGCGAGGAAACCGAACCCGGATATCGCTTTTTATGAAGACGGCGTGAGACATCCCGGATCGGTTCTAAGAGTGGGGGATGTGATACTTGTAAAAGTCAAGGATAAATCGGAAGATTCGGATTTGTGGAATCTTGCCCTGGAACAGACCCCCGATGTTCAGGCGGCGATGCTCTGTATCGAGGGGGAAACCGGTCATGTCAAGATGATGGTGGGCGGCCGGGATTTCAGGGAAAGTCAGTTCAACAGGGCCACACAGGCAAGGCGGCAACCGGGTTCGGCCTTTAAGCCGATCATCTATGCAGCGGCTCTTGACAAAGGATATACACCCGCGACGATGGTTATCGATTCACCGATTGTTTTTCAGGACATGAAAAACGACCTGAGGTGGAAGCCGAAGAACTACGAGCAAAAATTTTACGGCCCTACACTTTTTCGGGATGCGATCGCAAAGTCCCGAAATGTGGTCACCATAAAAATTCTGAAAGATATCGGCATCGATTATACCATCGACTATGCCAGGAAACTGGGGATAACATCGGAATTGAGCCGGGATCTTTCCATCGCCCTGGGATCTTCGGGGGTCTCCCTGCTTGAGATCGTTAATGCGTATTCGGTTTTTGCGAATCTCGGGTATCTCATCCAACCGGTTTTCATAACAAAAATCATCGATCGTGACGGAAACGTGATCGAGGAGTGCAATCCCCTTAAGGAAAAGTCAATTGAAAACAGTACGGCCTATATTATGACCAATCTTCTGCAGGGAGTGGTAAAGTATGGCACCGCCCGAAGGATACTGGCCTTGAACCGTCCGGTTGCCGGGAAAACGGGAACGACCAACAATCTTCATGATGCGTGGTTTGTGGGCTATACGCCTCGTTACATCACAGGGGTTTGGGTTGGTTATGACGAGGAGCGTTCGCTTGGAAAGGGCGAAACCGGTGCCCGATCGGCAATACCGATTTGGCTCGGTTTCATGAAAAAAGTCCTTGAGAATAAACCGGTGAGGGTATTCCAGATGCCGGAAGGCGTTGTTTTCTCTAAAATCGATGCGGAAACCGGACTTTTACCGAGCACGGATTCCAAAAAAACGATTTTTGAGTGTTTTAAGGAGGGAACCGCTC
>JAHDSC010000020.1 GCA_018432925.1 Desulfobacterales bacterium
TCCCGGGCGATTTCGGATTTGGTTCCCATTTTGGCGACAAGGAAGGCTGCCGCGCTCTCGCCGCCGGATTCAAGCTCCCGGATCAGATGGTGCACCATCTCCCAGGCGGTCAGGCGTTTGTCCTTTGCCGGGTCCCAGTCTTCGGGCAGTTCTTCGGGCCGAAGCAGGCGCACCCTGCCGCCTTTGGATTTCAGGATGCCCGCCTCGACCATGCCGGCCACGCTGGTATTCTTGGCCTTGGAGAGGGTCTCGGCCACGCCGTATTCCCCTTCGGAAAATCCCGACTGCTCAAACCACGCCAGAGCCCAGCGGCTGTCCGCGTCAAAATCCCCTTCCTGCTCGGCCAGGGTCTCGTCCAGGATCTGGTTGATCAGGGCCAGAGCCTCGCGAACGGTCATGGGATTGCCCGAAGCATCCAGCACCTTCGCATACCGGGTAAACACCGCCATGCCCGGTCCGATGGCCGCCTGAGCCAGGTCCACCGGCGCTATGTTGCCCCGCTGCAGGTGGGCCAGCGCCTTTGGCAGTTCTGATTTAAGAGCAGTGATAAAATCACGGCGAGTAATGGTTTTTGCTTCAGATAAGCGTTTGCAGCAGACGAGGATGATACTGGAGGCAAGGGAACCCATGTTTTTCTTAAGATTTCCAGTGTATTCAGTTCTGATTGGCCAGGTGCCACTTATACCAAAACCGGCACGAATCACCGCGTCGAGAAAAGTTTCCCACCCAGTGCTGGCGTTGCCCTCATCGCATTTACTCTCGGATTGTTTAAAGGCATAGTAGATGGTCACCGGAAAAGCCGGGTGCGCTTGCTCGGCCAAGCGGTGCATAGCTCGAGTCATGCCGTCCAAAAAAAACGCCTCGGCCTTCTCCTTGCTACTGTGCCGATGGGGCGTGGCAACGAGTTCCTCAACCTTGGGTACAGACAAGGTGGAAAAGAGATCCTGGAAAATGGGCTTCAGAGAACGGCGTAGCCAGACATAAAAGAAATCGGAAAGGTCAGCGTAGCAAATATTATCGTAATATGGGGGATCCGTGGAAACGAGCTTGCCTTCGCTTATAGACTGAACTGCTGCGTCCGCTTGTCTTGCGGAACCATTTGTGATAGTCGGTGCAATCATCAGTTGGCGCTCAGCTTGGTCAATACCTGCCATATAGTTTCCCGACGAATCACTGAATGGATTTGCCTCGGCAAAATCCCAAACCATCGGGAGGGCCTGACGTCCAAACGTGCTGGTAACCGTATCACGACCGGAGTGCCATGAACACAGAGAAGACCAATAGTTGGAGCCCTTATCTACCGCAAACGTCAAATATACCCCCACAGCATCGCCATAAGCGGTGGCACCATTACCGCCATCGTTGAGGAGAATGCTGTCGTCTGCGAGGCCCATGGCCAAAGAGTCGTGCTTTACCTTCTCTTGCGTCTTTTCCACCAAATCGGAGAAGGTCGTCAGTGCCACGAGTTGGCGCGGAGTGAAGATATCTCCCAAATTATCCATACCGTAAACAGGCGGTTGAAAATTACGATGCTTTTTGGGCATTTCACAATCAGGCTTCCATATCGGTTGAGCCTGATACGCAATAGCCTCCATCTCAACGGTTGGGGATAGGTAAACTCGTTCTCGCCTCCCGACACCTACGACAGCCATCAGTCGTACTCCCATGCGCCCATCCTTGGCCTCGGATCGGATATAGTCAAACGGCATCGGGGTTCCAGACATAAGGCAGAAAAAGGCAGAGTGACTTCCCCCTGATTTGGTACCTTTCTTAGCTGCATCAACATCTTTTGGCATACCCAACTTCACAGTAAAATGATAACCGCTATCCTCAAGCACCGGCTCCACATAGGCCTCCTTGCCTTTCTTTGTCGAAAGCATGAAGGTCGAGACCAGGGGCACATCCACATCGGCAAAGGCCGGGTTGGGGCTTTTCACCGTGCGCGCCCAGAGCCAGGCGATTACGGTAAGCTTCCGGCCCATGTATTTTTTCAGGTCCGGCCGCTCTTGCACCATCTCCGCCGTGATTTCTACCTTGGGATAAAGGTGTCCGATGCGCTTTTCGGCCTCGTCGCGCATCCACTTTCCGTAATAGCGCACGTCCTCGGCCAGTCCCTGAGCGCCTTTCCAGACACTCAAACCATAATCTTTTTTTCGCGATTCCGGGTTCACCGGCGGCCTGCCGGCAAATTTTGGCGGAATCTCGATCATGGCCTTGTTGATCAGCACCGCCACCGGATTCAAATCACTGGCATACGCCACCAGGCCCAGCCGCTGCGCCTCCAACGGCAGGGAACCACCGCCGGCAAAGGGGTCATGAAACGCAGGCAGCCTGTAGCGGTCGAACAATTCTTTAGCCCGCGGATGATCGGCATTTTCCGCGCAGGTGTAACGCCAGCTCTGCCGGATTTCGTCTCTTGCCTGCTTCAGAACCGTTTCATTGGTGGTGTTTTCCCACTTCACCAGATCTTCTATGATCTTGAAAAGCCGTTTCCGTTCCTTTTCCTGCGCCTTTTCCGTGGGAAACAAATCCGGATGGGCCGACGGGTCGTCCACCATCTGGGCGAAGATCACGGCCCGCGCCGCCGCCAAAGGCCGCCGCGCCCACCACAGGTGAAGCGTGCTGGGATGGCCATGACGGATGGATTTTTCCCTTGCGCTGGCCTTGTTGATGGCATCGAGCGGCAGAGCCACTTCGATGAGTTTCTTTTTATGGATCATACCTTCTCCAAAAACTATTTCAGATGATCGTCCCGGCAGATCAGATGAAAGCAATCGGGCCGAGCGAATAGCAGAATCTGATGATTAGGTCCTTTGGCCTGATGGTTATCTGATGATTTGCCTACTCCAGGAGTCTGTCTCTCAATCGATAGATTCCAGCCATTTGTCAATAAATTATCGAAAGATTATTAGGCCGAACATCATTCACGAAAGAAAAAATCGGTCGATTACATGAATCTATCGGTTGATTATCGGTCGATTTTCTATCGGTCGATTCTTTGTTCAGGTCGGTTGATTATCGGTCGATTCAAACGTTGTTCCAATCGCATAACGTACAGAACGTCCCTTTCCCTCTGCGATTAATAACCCTAATTCCCTCAACTGCTTGAGATCTCTTCCCGCGGTGTCATTGGCAATCTGGAATTGACTGACACACCAACGGCGAGTCACAGACCCGGATTCCAACACCTGCTTCATAATTTGTTTCTGCCGATCATTGAGCTGTGCTTCAATCGCTTGAGTAACCAAAAGCCGCCTTTCCGGGACCCTCAGGCGCTCGATATTCTCCCCAGGCCCCGGAAATGTCACCTGAAAATACCCCATTTCGGTGCTGAGCAGCGGCTGATCGAGTCCATGATTCAACATGTGTTCACGCATCCTGCGAAAACCGCTGCCGCGTTCTTCGATGCGGTGAAAATAGGAAAGGCACTGGGCCAGGACCGGATTTCGGGAGCAGGGACGATATTTCCCCTTGCGCAGGCTGGCCAGGGTGATGGGTTTGGGCGGAAGACCCGGACTGGAAAGCACCACACGGTCGGCAAAGACTTCAAGCAATATCTTTCTTCCCGCGTCTTCATATTGGCGGTGGGCCGCCGCGTTCACCAGGGCTTCCCGCAGGCCGTCAACGGGATATTCATCCAGCCGCAACCGATTCAGTCCGACGATACGCATGGGGTGGCGGGTATTGCGGTCAATGAAATCGATGGCCCGCTCGATGGCAAGAGGCATGGGCCCCCGAATGTCTTCGTGGTCGCGAGGATCGCCGTCCGGCTCTGTGCTCCGGTAGGCATCGGCCAGGATGCGGCACTGGGGGAAAACCGCCGAAGGGTCTTTTGCCAAAAGTACGATCCCGGCAGCAGTGGCATAGTGTTCTCCCGAAGCCGGGTCATGCCATACCAGGCCGCGCAAGGCTGCGCCGGCAAGCAGGTCTTCATCGGCAAGCTGTTCCGGCTTTCTTTTCTCGGCAGAGGCAATCATGCGGCGCGCAACTTCAAGATCGAGATCTTTCCATTTCACCCGGTCCAGCGAACGGGACTCAAAAGCCGAGGTGGCCTCAATGGTCTGTTCGGCAATCCGGTCTTCATCGCTGGTCGGCACGATTCCGAACCTGTCCTTAAGGAGTTTGACCAATGCGGCACGGACTTCTTTCTGCAATTCGATTACATTATTAAAACGCTTGTATTTGAGACCGTCCGCATCAAGCTCCGCGAGCAGCGCGGCCGTACCTTCCTCCCGCTTTAGCCCCCGATCGCCCTTGATAAAGGCGAGAACGGGAAGCCCGGATTGTTTCGCCCGGCGAAATTCAGTATGGGTGATCGAGAAATCGCCAGCCATGGCGCCGTATTCCGTTCCCACGATGAGCAGATACACATTGCAGCCGTCAAGGGCCGACAGGCAATCGTCCATGGCCCTGGCGGATGATGCGGGCTCAAATTCGTATAGCACCGGAAGACAATGGACACGCAGGAACGGATCGGTACCGACCAGGTTCTGAACAATGACCCGCTCATCTTCGAGTTCTTTCTGCACCGAGCTGACAAATATGCGAAGGCTGCCGGTCATTTGGGTTCCTCCGCCCGTGCCAGCAGTTCGGCAAAGTCATAATTAACGCTCGTAACCCCGAAATCCGGTTCCCTCTGAAACGGCCGGCGAACGTAGTGCACCCTATGAGAATCAGAGTCTGAAAATTCAACGATGGCCAGAATGAAATCATCGGGTTTATTGAGCGAATATAGAATTTCGTTTCGGGTTACGGTAATGGTGGATGCTCCTTCAATGCGGCCCTTGACTTCGATGAACCGAAGCTTGCCGGTACCCGGGATCCGGCTTTCGATATCGTACCCAATTTTTTCAAATTCCCGGTCCTTGGGCTCAAACCCGAGATCTCGCTCAATCTCCATAACGATTGCCCTGGCTTTGGCCGCACTTGCCTGAGTATCCGCAGGCTTAAAAACCGTTGACGTTTTGTTTCCCGTCATTTCAGCCAACAGCCCCATGGGCACCACTAGGACACCGCCAAGGACAATCGGCGGCAGAGGCGAAATCCGTTTTTCAAGGCTCAATTCTTCAAATCTCTTTTGCAATCTCGCTTGCAGCATATCCGCCCGTTTTCGGGCCTCACCCGAATTGAGCCGGTCATTGGGCTTTCCAGCCTGCTCCTGAAGCTTCAGCTGTTCGGCACGGTGGTCCCAATAGGTAATTTCTTTTGTAAGCCGTTCTTTAACGGCTGCCTCGGTTTTTTTTATCATTGGCAGTTTGGCGGCTTTTACTTCAGATAGATGTTCCGGTACCACACGGGCCACCGCATAACTTTGGGCCTTATTTTCAAGATCGCTATCGATCCAGGCGCACCCGGGGTGTTTTAATATTTCATCTGCGGAAGGTTCAGATTCCGCCAATGGTCTATAGTCCAAATATGGTGCATAATGAATATGACGGACAGAACCCTGCGCATCAATCTCAACATAGAGCATCTGCCTGGAAATGACTCTGCGCTCACCCTGGCGCGTGACGTTGGCATCCTGAATGGCGTGTTCGACATAAAACAATATCCGAGGATCTTTGCCTGTATCCCTTTCATCCACCAGCACAGCGCCTCTTTTGAGCAAATCTCGATTACGTTCAAGGGTAAGATCAATAACAGCATCCAAAAGGGGGTGGCCGGGACAAACGAACGCTGCGAGAATTTGTCCCTGCGGTGCCGACAGCGACTTTTCAAATGTGATGCGTTCATAACGGGGTAGCACTGGTTCGCCAATGCCTATTAACCGATCTCGATTCCGAATCACGGCCGGAACATGCCTGACTTCATAACGACGAGGTTCGCGTTGCCTGACTGATCCGCCCAATTGCCGAAAAGCTTCGAGAAAAAACGATTCTATATAATGGGGCTGCAACCGGCGTGCCTCTGCCCGTTCCATATCTTCCCGCACTCTTTGAATCATGCTCGCATCCATTACATCGCGGGCCAGAGCGTGTTCTTCAAGAAGGTCCTGGATTATTCCCCGGTCAAGCGCATAATCCATGACAGTAAAAAGACGCGCACGCACTTCCGGGCGGTCGCCGTAACGAATTGCTTCAATCAGCAGATCACGCAGCGGTTTCCCTTCGAACTGAAGCTTTCCAAGAACATCGAAAACCTGGCCGCCGAGGGCCTGCCTGGCTTGTTCCAATTTATCCAGCAGCCTTCGATATACATCACCTTCACGAGTTTCTTCAGCCACAAGATTCCAGAGGTGACACACCTCCGTTTGGCCGATACGGTGAATCCGGCCAAACCGTTGCTCAATACGGTTAGGGTTCCACGGCAGGTCGTAGTTTACCATGAGGTGGGCGCGCTGGAGGTTGATCCCTTCGCCGGCGGCATCTGTTGCAAGCATGATCTTTACTTCGGGATCATGCCTGAACGCTTCCTGAATTTTCGTTCGATCCTCGCGTCCGATCCCACCATGAATAATGACCACTGCTTCTTTACGACCGAGCAAGGTGGTAATGCGGGCTTCAAGATAACTCAGCGTATCCCGATGTTCGGTGAAGATGACAAGCTTCTGATGTGGAGATGGTTTTGGTTTAGGGATCTCCGGCTTTCCATATGGCATGGCCGGATCAGTCACGCAGTCGGCAATGGCGGCTGGGGTGAATATCTCGCTTAACAGGTTTGCCAGCTCGCGCCATTTTGTGTCTTCGCCGCTCCTTCTGACCTCAAGGGCTAGAAATTCCAGCTTTTTAAGGGTTTCGATTTCCGCTTTCAGTTCGACAATCGTGCGTGCCGCCGTCGCCTGATCAACAACCTCTTCCTCGGTTGCCTGCAATTCGCTTTCCGGTGCATCCTCAAGATCCTCAAAGTCCTCTTTGTCCAGAAGTGCCGGAAAAGCGTTTCCAATGCCCCAAGATGCCTCCGTTCCCCGTTGCAGCAATTCCAGTTCACGTAGACGACTTTCAAGACGTTCTCGTCGGCGCCGCAAGGATTGGTAAATCGCCTCCGGCGAGGATGCCAGCCTTCTTTGCAGGATTGTAAGGGCAAAACCCACGTTTCCAGCGCGTTTTTCATTTTCGAGGGCTTCGGCACGATTGAATTCTTCTCGCACATAGTCGGTTACAGCCTTATATAGACGGGCTTCGATGTCGGACAGTTTGTAGGGAACCGTATAGGCAATACGTTCGGGGAAAAGAGGCGTCCCATCGAATTTCAGCAGTTTTTCCTTCACCATGCGGCGCATGAGGTCTGAAACGTCGGTTGTGTGGACCCCGTCACGAAAACGTCCTTCAAAACGATCGCCATCGAGAAGGGCCATGAATAGCTGGAAATCGGTCTCTTTCCCGTTATGCGGGGTTGCCGTCATCAAGAGGAAATGGCGGGTCAGGGTCGAAAGGAGTCGGCCAAGCCGGTATCGTTTGGTATATTTGGTCTCGGTTCCAAAGACCGTGGCAGACATCTTGTGAGCTTCATCACAAACTACAAGGTCCCACCGGCAATCCGGCGCCCGGAGTTTTTGCTGAACATCCTCGTTCCGTGACAGCTTATCAAGGCGTGCGATAGCAAGGTTCGTTTCAAGAAACCAGTTTCCGGTGCGCGCCGCTTCAAGTTTGTCGTTGGTAAGGATATCAAAGGGCAGATGGAAACGTCTATAGAGTTCATCCTGCCATTGTTCCGCAAGGCTACCGGGGCAGACGATAAGACAGCGATGCAAGTCGCCTCTGGCAATCAGCTCCTTGATGAACAACCCGGCCATGATGGTTTTACCGGCCCCGGGATCATCGGCCAATAAAAAACGCAGCGGTTGCCGCGGCAACATTGACTCATAAACTGCCGTGATCTGGTGCGGCAACGGATCAACGAGGGATGTGTGGACAGCAAGCAGGGGATCAAATAAATGCGCCAGCTGGATACGATTGGCTTCAAATACCATCCGCAACCTATCGCCGTCTCCGTCGAAGCTCCAGGGCCGGCCTTTCTCCACAATTTCAAGGCGTGATTCATCATCACGATAGAGCAATTCGTTGGCTACCTTGCCTGCGGGTGTTTTGTATGTGAGTTCAATGGCTTCGGAACCAAACCATTGGACGCTGACAACCGTGATGAGGCAGTCCGGGAGAAGGCCGCGCACGGCGGCGTTGGGGTGAAGGTCTTCGAGTCGCATCATTCGGCGCCTTAGGTTCAGGATTTGAAATTTCCGGTTGTCGACCGCTTGAAAACCTGCGACATCTTAGTTGAAACATATTGAAAATAAAGTGTTTTTTATGGCTTATTTCATCAAAAAAATTAATTACCATCATTTAATTCATTCTTCAATAGATATATCAAAACATAACCTGGGTTTTGCTCAAAGATTGATGATTAGAAAAAAACACTGAACAGGTGGTTCGCTTTTTCCCATCAATTTTGTGAATATGAGGTAAACGCACTTTTATGAATTTCTATTGACCCGGGGTTGACCCTAAATTAAAAAGGGGTTACAGACTGAAATCTGCAACCCCCTTTATTTTCGACAAGCCGGCGAGCGGATTCGAACCGCTGACCTGCTGATTACGAATCAGCTGCTCTACCTGCTGAGCTACGCCGGCGGAAAATCGGTAAACCTTTTATCACGCGTGATGAAATCAGGTCAAGCGGATTTTCAAACCGGACTTGATCCGGCAGGTTCGAACGTGTAGTACCGGAAAGCTTCCGGCACGGAAAACAGTCGGCATTTCAGCCGGCAGCGCCGGTGGGAAGAGTCGAATCATCGCCCCGCCAGACCGGATTCCCGGAATTTTCAGTTTCCATGGAATTTATCCAGGTCGCCTTGCATCTTGTATTTCCGGATTCGTGTCGTCAGGATGCCACCCAAGAATTTAAATGATTCAGGAGTCGTGGAGTTCTTTGATCGTCACGGAAGAGGAGTCGGTTATGAAATTGATCCAGGTGAAAAATGTTTCAAAAGAATACCGTACGGGCGAAATTACGGTCAAGGCGCTCCGGGGGGTTTCCTTCGAAATTGAGCGCGCCTCTTTTGTTTCCTTCGTCGGTCCGTCCGGAAGCGGGAAGACGACGATTCTGAACCTGATCGGCTGTCTGGACAAGCCGACGGAAGGGGAGCTGAAGGTCTCCGGCACGGATGTTGCCGGCCTGAGCAGAAAGGAAAGCGCCGCCTTCCGGGGAAAACATATCGGTTTCATTTTCCAGGATTTCAACCTGATGCCGGTTCTTACGGTTTACGAAAACATCGAATATCCGCTGCTGATGGTTCAATCGCTTCCCTCAACGGAGCGGAAGGATCGGGTGGAAAAACTGCTGGAAGAGGTGGGGATGGCGGATCAGAAAAACAAATATCCGGATCAGATATCCGGCGGTCAAAAACAGCGGGTTGCCGTTGCACGGGCGCTGGTGACAAACCCGGAACTGGTGCTGGCCGACGAACCGACGGCGAATTTGGATTCCGAGACCGCTTACGCCGTAATCAATCTCATGAAAAAAATGAAAGACGGGTTCGGAACGACTTTCGTTTTTTCCACCCATGACCAGAAGATTGTGGGCGAGGCGGAGATCGTCTATTTTCTGGCCGATGGAAAGCTCGTGGACGAGAAGGTGAAAGGGGGAAAGAATGGGCAACCTGTTTAAGATCTCGGTGCGAAATCTGTTCCGGTACAAGCGCAGAACATTTCTGACCACATCCCTGATCGCCTTCGGCGTCATCTTTGTTCTGGGATATACCTCCATTTCCGGTTCTTTCAAGAACATGATGATCGGCCAGGTCACCGATTCCATGATCGGTCACCTGCAGGTTCATCGAAAAGGATACGTCGCTTCCATTGAAAACCTGCCTCTCAACATGAATCTGAATCCCCAGGCGGCAAGGAAGGTGGAAAGCCTTCTGAAACTGCAACCCGAAGTCGAGGACTACTCCCCTCGGATCAAATTCGGAGGGATGTTCAGCACCTTTGTGGAAACGACGAATATCCGCCTGAACGGAGTATACCCGGAGAAGGAATTCAAGACCATCCCTCTGCTTTCTTCCAGGATTACGGACGGGCGGAAAACCCTCCACCGGGGGGAGATTTTAATTCCCGAACTTCTTGCCAGGGGAATGAAGGCGAAGATCGGGGATATGATCGTCATTGTGGCCACCAACCAGGACGGCTCGGTAAACGGCAAGCAGTTCGAGATTGCCGGAATTCTGGAAAGCGCCACCGGTCCCGGCGGGAGGGATGGATACATCCATATTGAGGACGCGATGGAAGTTCTGCGAATGGAGGAGATGGAAATCAGCGAAGTGGCGATCCGCATCAAGGATTTCGGCCAAGTCGAGACCTTCACCCGTAAACTCGACGGTCTGCTCTCCGGGGAGGTGAACAGACAAGGGGCGCGGTCCCTTGAAGTGCACTCCTGGCAGCAACTATCCCCATTTTACAATATCGCCCGGATGATCGACATGATGACCATTTTCATCCAGCTCATGCTGATCGCCGTCGTTCTGATCAGTATCATGAACGTGATGATCATGGCAGTTTATGAACGGATCCGGGAAATCGGGACCATTGCCGCCATCGGTACCCTGCCGATGAAAATCCTGTCCATGTTTCTCATGGAGGGGTTGTGCCTCGGGGTCATTGGGACGGTGATCGGAAACGTCATCGGGATGGTCATTATCTTCATCCTGAACGTTTCGGGATGGGTGACTTTCGATTTCGGAAGGCAGAAAGGGCTGGTTCTTTCTCCAACCGTCGATCCCGTGAATATGCTGGTTGTGTCGGCCATTGTCATCTTCGTCTCCGTGTTCGCAAGTCTCCAGCCGGCCTTGAAGGCATCGCGCATGGATCCCATCCAGGCGCTGAGACATGTATAGAAAGGAGAATGGAAAATGAAAGAAACAGGAATAATCGTTCTGTCAGCGATTTTTTTCTTAACGAGCCATGTTTACGCCGCGGATCAGGGTAAAATCGCGGTTGCCGCGGAAGATCGGATCGCCGCCGCCATGGTGAGCGGGGTAGCCGCTCGCACTCTTTTCTTTCTCATTTTTGACGGGTCGGGAAAATTTCTGGAAGCGGTCGATAATCCTTACCGGGCAGCCGGGGGAGGCGCCGGAATTTCGGTCGTTCCTTTTCTGGAACAAAAAGGAGTAACGGTTGTCGTGGCCGGGGAATTCGGGAAAAACATGATCAACGCCATGCAAGAAAGAGGGATGCGGTATATGGAATTCAGGGGGAGCGCCGAAGAGGCGCTGAAAAAGGTCATGGAAGGTAAGAAGTAGGAAAACGAAACTCGTTATAAGAATAAGAGGAAAAGATGTGGAACGCCATTGTTTTATTCGTTGTTCTGATATTTGCCGTTCCGGCCGATGCCCTTGACGGCACGGATCTTCTGAAACAGATCGACCGGAACCTGAATCCCGAGTCGTTTGAGATGTACCGGAAGCTGATCAACATCGAGCCCGACGGCAGGAAGAAGGAATTTACCCTTTTTTCCGTCAAGAAAGGCCTGGACAAAATCGCCGCCCTGTTTCTGGAGCCGGCCAGCGAAAAGGGGAGGAGCACGCTGCGACTCGGTGACAACATGTGGCTTTACATCCCTGCCGTTGGAAAGCCCATCCGTATCACAAGCCTTCAGTCGGTAATCGGAGGGGTCTTCAATAATTCGGACATCCTGCAACTGGATTATGCCGCGGAGTATGATGTCGTCAACGTGGACGATAGCGGGAGCGAATACCTGCTGTTTCTGAAAGCCAAAACCAGGACGGTGGCCTACGATCAGTTAAAAATCCGGGCGGACAAGAACCAAAAACTGCCCACGGAAATCGAATGCCTGACCGAGGCCGGAATGCTTATCAAGACGCTTTATTTCAAGCAAGTGAAAGACTTTGGTGGCGGAATCGTCCGGCCATCGTACGTCGAGACGGACAGTCCCCTTTACAAAGGCTACAAATCCGTCATGATCTTCGGCAAGATTAAGAAAAGGGATTTCAGGGACGAGGTTTTCACTTTGACTTTCATGCCCAATATTGACTCGCTGCGTTAGGTGGAAGAAATTGAAACCGGATCGGCTCTGCGAAAGCTGGATATGGAGCCTTATCCTCGTTTTATGGTTTTCCGCGGCACTCGTATTGCCTCTCGGTCTCCGCGCAGAAGAAACCTATACCTTCGATTTTTCCGAAACAGAAAAAAAGCCTTATCATTTCAGCGGTTACCTTGAGGCCAGGCCGGTTCATTTCCGGGCCGATACCGATTCCGCTCTCTATAAACTCCGGTTTTACAACCGCGACGAGGGAAATACGCTGCAGGAATTCAATTCCAAACTTCAACTGGAGGGGAGTTACGAAAAGGACATCATCCGTTTGTACTTCAAGACGAACACGGACTATAAGCACTCTTACCTGGGGGGTGACGAACAGAGTACCTTCTACGAGGCCTACGGTTCCATCCAACCTTCATACTCCTTTAAAATAGATGCGGGGAAGAGAAACTTCAAGTGGGGAAAAGGATATGCCTGGAATCCCGCGGGATTCATCGACCGGCCGAAGGATCCGGAAGAGCCCGAGATCGGGGTGGAAGGATACATTGCCCTTTCCGCCGATTATATCCGGAGCTTCAGCGGTCCCCTGAAGACGATTTCTTTCATGCCGGTCCTGCTTCCGGTTTCGAAACATATCAATGAAAGTTTTGGGAAGAGGGATTATCTGAACCCGGCAGGAAAAATTTATTTCCTTTTCTTCGATACCGATATCGACCTGATTTTTCTGGCGGGCGGCAGCAAGACGACCCGGTGGGGCGCGGACTTTTCCCGGAACATTACGACAAACTGGGAAATTCACGGTGAATTCGGCTGGATCAAGGATTATCAGAGGACGTTCATCGACCGATTTGGCAAGAGCGATACCGATGAATACAACGCATTCAGTTATCTGATCGGGATGAGATATCTCACCGCCCGGGACACCACTTTTATTTTCGAATATTACCACAACGACACCGGGTTCATGGAAGATGAACTGCGGGATTACTTCGACTTCATCAACGACGGCTACCAGGTCTATCTTGACACGGGAAATGTCGAAGCCTTACAAACGGCCGCCGTTTTGACGGAAAAGAACTACGGCGGGAACAATCCCATGCGAGACTATCTTTACCTGCGCATCATTCAGAAGGAACCCTTCGATATTCTTTATTTCAACCCGGCCGTGACTACGATCCTGAATCTCCATGACCGGAGCTTCACACTTGCCCCGGAGATCGTTTATACCCGGATCACCAACCTGGAACTTCGGTTGAAGACAAGTATCATCGTCGGCTCGGACGACACGGAATACGGAGAAAAGCCCAACGACTACCGGCTGGAACTGAGAGCCGGGTATTATTTTTGACGGACCCGCCGACTTTTCACCCCTTCCGAGATCCCCGCATTTTGAATATGTGCAACGGCTTTTTCTCCGAAGAACATGGATTTAAATTCAAAAAAACCCCGAAATCTATTGGACTTGAAACAACCAGCCGATGGTAGAGGTTAAAAAAAGAAACCCCGATCATCCGGAGACAAACCAGATAACGCGGCAGGATAAATCTGCAAATACGGGCCGATGGACTTATCGGAAAAGAAGTGATAAAATCCAAAGTCCCAAAAAAACAGACGGATTTTTAAAACGATTTGATTTTAGATAACCCCTCGGCGGCCAACTATTTGCGGTTACACCCGCGCTGAGTTTTGCCAGACGAGGGGTTGGTTTGACTACGGCTGGTATGAACCCGAATCCTGAAAAAATTTCCATCCGATCTTTGCTCGAACAAATACCGAACCGACTGCACGGAATCGAATGCAACGGGCTGCAAGGATCGGATCGGGCCTATTTCGTTTCCAGATTGTACAAGGAACAGCAGACCTCCATTGTCGCAGTTTTATCTACATCCAAAGCGGCGGAAACCTTTCTCGACGATCTCCGTTTTTTTTTAAAACCATTTTCAGAAAACCTGCTCTATTTTCCATCGTATAATATTTTGCCCCATAAAAATATCTCTTACCACAGTGAAACCACAGCCCATCGGATTTGCACACTTTACCGGATGACGGAAAGCCGTCGGCCGCCCCTTGTGGTAACCACCGTGGCTGCGATCCTGCAGAAGCTGATTCCGAAGGAAGAAATCGTTGATTATGCCGAGTTGATTATGGAAGGCGAGGAAATCGATCGGGATCGACTGATCGAAAAATTGATTTCGGGAGGTTATGTCGCATCCGCGATTGTGGAGGAGCCGGGAGATTTCAGTATACGGGGGGGGATCCTGGATGTTTTTTCACCTCTTTATCCCGATCCGTTGCGGATTGAATTCTTTGGAGATTGCGTGGATTCATTGAGGCTTTTTTCAGCGGTCAGCCAGAGGAGCCGAAAACCACTGCGGGAAGCCGTTATCCTTCCGGCCAGAGAAATCATTTTCAAAAAAGATCGGATCGCTGAGGTCGTCAGCCGGATCAGACGGCAAGCAGCCGCTCTGGATATCCCGGCGTCCAGGATTCGAAGCCTGGTGGATCGTATTAAGAATGAAGAGGGGTTCCACGGTTTGGAGGGGCTGATTCCGACGGCTTACCCTGAACTCGACACCTTTTTCGACTATGTTTCAGATCCCGCGGTTTTTGTTCTGATCGAGCCCAAAGAACTGGAAGATTGCGCGCGGGAGCTGCATGAAAAGGCCGGAAAAATTTTTGAAGCCGCCCGTGGGGAAGGCCGGCTTTGCGTCCCTCCTGATAACCTCTATCTGGGATGGTCGAAGGCCGTCGGAATTCTCGAACAGAAAAAGCCGGTTACGGTCAGAATGCTTCCGATACGCGCAGGTGGCGTTGAGAAAGGTGGCCCGGATCAGACCTTTGACTTCCATGTGGAAAACAATACGGCGATACAAGCGGAACTTAAGAATCAACGGGAAAGGGAAAGCCTGTTTCTTCCGCTTTCGAACTGGATCGACGATAAAATGCGCGCCGGTTTTTTTACATTTCTCATTTGCAGTACCTCCTCGCAGGCGGAAAGGCTCCGATCCCTTCTTCTTCCATACGGGATCCGACTGAAGACGATTGACGGCTTTCCGGAAGTGAAAGGCGGAAACGGTTTTTTGCGACTGTGCATCGGGCAGATTTCCACAGGCTTTGTCTGGCCGGCCGAGTCGGTGGCTTTTATCACGGAAGATGAAATATTCGGTATCAAACGCCACCGGAGGATACCCCGGCCGAAGACACCCGGTGAACTCCTTGCTTTTGAAGATCTGAAAAGAGGAGACCTGATCGTTCATCTGGAGCATGGAATCGGACGGTACGATGGACTCGTCAAATTGAAGATAAACGGTGTAACCAATGATTTTCTTCTGATCATTTATCAAGACGGGGATAAACTCTACCTGCCGGTTGACCGAATGAACATTGCCCAAAAATACATGGGGGTGGATGGGATTGAGCCGGTTCTGGACAAGATGGGCGGAAAATCCTGGGACCGGATGAAAAAGAAAGTCAAGAAGTCGGTCGAAAAGATTGCCGGCGAACTTCTGAAGATTTATGCGGCTCGAAAATTCAACGAGGGCTATTCCTTCGGCACGGTGGACGGTGATTTCCGTGATTTTGAGGCCGGTTTTCCTTATGAAGAGACGGAAGATCAGCTTAAGGCGATCGAGGATGTCTTGCACGACATGTCCGAAACGACTCCGATGGACAGACTCGTCTGCGGCGATGTGGGATACGGTAAAACGGAAGTTGCGCTTCGTGCCTCGTTTATGGCCGTCAATCACGGCAAGCAGGTCGCCGTGCTGGTACCGACCACGGTGCTCGCGGAACAGCATTTTGCAACCTTTTCCGAACGTTTTGATCGGTATCCCGTGAAAGTGGAATGTTTAAGCCGATTCCGATCCCTGAAGGAGCAGCGGGGAATCGTAAACGATCTGGCAGCCGGAACGATCGATATCGTTATCGGAACCCACCGGCTGCTCCAGAAAGATGTTGCGTTCAAAGATCTGGGTCTTGTCATTCTGGATGAAGAACAGCGGTTCGGCGTCAAGCACAAAGAAAAGTTAAAAAAAATGAGAAATATGGTCGACGTTCTGGCTTTAACGGCTACGCCGATTCCCCGGACGCTTCACCTGTCTATGATGGGGATTCGAGATATCAGCGTCATATCCACTCCGCCGGAACATCGACGGGCGATTATCACCTACATCTGCGAGTTTGATGATGAGGTGATTTCGGAAGCAATTCGACGGGAATTGAGCAGAAACGGGCAGATCTTTTTCGTTCACAACAACATCCATAATATATGGGCAATGGCGGGATATCTTCAAAATCTGGTTCCGGAGGCCCGGCTGGATGTCGCCCATGGACGTCTGGATGAAAATGAGCTGGAAAGAGTGATGTTACGGTTCATGAAAAAAGAAATCGATATGTTGGTGTGTACCACCATCATCGAATCCGGTCTGGATATTCCGGCAGCCAATACCATCCTGATCAATCGGGCGGACCGGTTTGGTCTGGCTCAGATTTATCAGCTTCGGGGGCGGGTCGGACGGGCGGACGAGCAGGCTTATGCATACCTGTTTATCCCCGGCGACAGCGCCCTGGGCAAGGATGCACAGAAACGGCTGAAGGTGTTGATGGAATACAGTGAACTCGGTTCCGGTTTCCAGATCGCAATGAGTGATCTGAAGATCCGGGGCGGCGGTACGATATTGGGAGCAGCCCAGTCCGGACATATCGCGGCGGTAGGTTATGATATGTTTCTCAAACTCATGGAGAGCGCGATATCGGAGTTGAAAGGCGAACCGGTTCGCGAGGATCTGGAGCCGGAGATCAATATCCCGGTATCGGCTTTTCTTCCCGAATCCTACATACCGGATATCGACCAGCGGCTTTCATCCTATCGTCGCCTGGCCAGGATGACCGGGCTTAAGGAAATCGCCGGGTTCAAAACGGAATTGATCGATCGGTTTGGAGCTCTGCCGCCGGAGGCGTTGAATCTTCTTTTGAAAATCATGCTTAAAATTTTGTCCGTTCAAGCCGGAGTGA
>JAHDSC010000084.1 GCA_018432925.1 Desulfobacterales bacterium
AATCCGAGGCTAACTAGTCGATTTTGTTAGGTCTGGACTTCCAGAAATGCGAATATTTTGTACTGATCTGGATCCTACGCGCAACCAGTTTTTCAGTTATTTCGATCTGGTAATATTGGTTGACAAAAAGGGCAATTTCGAATTATTGGTTGAAAAAATACGAAATAAATTAATTTTTTAATCTATAAAATAAAAATATCGCATGGATAAAAAATATCAAACGGACTTGGTTCGAAGACTTTCAGGGGCAACGGACAATCAGTTAAAATATTGGGTAAAAATTGGGCTTATTGCTCCGGTAAAAAGCGGAAAATTTCATTATTATTCTTTTCGAGACCTGATCAAGCTTCGATTGATTATTGCTCTAAAAAAAGGTGGTCTCAGTCTCCAAAAAATAAAAAAAGGAATCAGCAACTTATCAAAAATCTTGCCTGACAATGATCTTCACTTATCCAGACTGGTCATTTACACTGACGGAATCGAAATGATTGTCACTGAGAAGGGGAAATATTTCAGCGCAACGTCGATGCAGCGGTTTTTCAGCTTTGATACCGAAAAATTAGAAACGGATGTAATTCATTTGGCAAAAGAACTGAGAAGACATCCGGCAATCGCTAATGCTTCTTTGTGTTAATGGGGCTGGGCGGTAGTTTGCCACAAAGACGAACTTTTTCATTTTCTTTTCAGGTGTTGTTTTAAAAATTGCTAATAAGTTCAAGCATTCAAATTTCAGGCTATGGCAAAAACATCACATGAAATTCGAGACCCTATTCACGTTTTTATCCGTTTGGATTCCCAGGAACGAAAGGTATTAGATTCGAGGCCATTCCAGAGGCTTCGATATATTCACCAGTTAGCCCTGACATATCTCCTTTATCCCGGTGCCACACATCGTCGTTTTGAGCATTCTCTTGGCGTGATGGAGCTTGCATCAAGGGTGTTCGATATTGTAACGGACCCGGCGAAAGTATCTGATGCAGTCAAGGAGCTATTCCCACCTATTAATAGTGAGGATGAACGCAGGTATTGGCGGCGAGTTCTAAGAATGGCTGCATTATGTCACGATATAGGCCACTTGCCATTTTCTCATGCGGCCGAGGAGGAACTCTTTCCACCCGGTTGGGATCATGAAAGAATGACGATGGAACTGATTCAATCGGATGAAATGAAAGAAATATGGGAAAATGCAAGGCCTCCTTTATCTTCGGAAGACATTGTTAAGTTGGCCTTGGGCCCCAAAAAAGCAAAGGAGTTGCAGTTTGATGACTGGGAAACCATGCTTTCCGAAATTATCGTAGGCGATTCATTCGGCGTGGATCGCATGGATTATCTCCTCAGAGATTCTTATCATGCTGGGGTGGCTTATGGTAGATTTGACCACCACCGTCTAATTGACACCTTAAGAATTTTGCCTCCGCCACTTTATCCTTATGGGAACCAATTGGACAATTCAAAAGAGCCTTCGCTCGGGGTTGAAAAAGGTGGAATTCATTCTGCAGAAGCCCTTTTGTTGGCAAGATATTTTATGTTTACACAGGTGTATTGCCATCATGTCAGGCGGATATACGACATTCATCTAAAAGACTTTTTAATAGATTGGCTTGGTGAAACAAAATACCCAACTGATATAGATGCATTCTTGAAGCTGACCGACAATGAAATCACAAGCGATCTTCGCGATGCGTGTTTAGATGCGGAAAGGCCTGGCCATATTCATGCGGATCGAATCATTAATAGAAAGCACTTTAAGCTCTTATACACACGCAATCCGACTGACTTTAAAATAAACTCTGATGCGGCAAATTTGGTCAAAGAGGCGGCGGTAAAGGAATATGGTGAAGATAAGGTTCGACTTGATGGCTATAGTAAAAAGGGGGGGATAACGGATTTCCCAGTGTTGTCGGATGACGGTAAGACAGTTTTATCTGCGCTGCAAGAATCGCAGGTTCTGGCTAAAATACCTTCCGTGGTTGTTAACTACGTGTTTGTTGATCCAAACATTCGAGATGAAGCTTTGCGATGGTTTAATAAAGGAAAAGCGCAAATAATCACTCCACAAAAGGAGGAACAAAAATGAAACGCTCACAACAGCGGGTGGTGATTTTGCAGCTCATAATGGCTCTTAAGGAAAATAACAGTTGGTGCGGAGAAACGCATATTCAAAAAGCAGCTTACTGCTTGCAAGAACTGATGAAAGTCGATACCGATTTTGATTTCATTCTTTATAAGCATGGGCCATATTCTTTTGACCTTTGTGATGAGCTGGCGGCGATGCGTGCCGATGAACTTCTGGCGATTAAATTGAATACCTTTCCTTATGGACCGAGTTTGAGAGTTGCCAACCTTGGCAAAGAAATGGTTGAGAGATTTCCTAAAACGATTTGTCAATACAAAGATCGGGTTGATTTTATTGCAAGAAAAATTGGGGCGAAAGGCGTTGCGCAGCTTGAGCGCCTTGCGACAGCATTATATGTAACATCGAAATCAGAGCATGATACTGTTGATGAGAGAGCAAAAAGGATTCATGATCTTAAACCACATGTTTCGTTTGATAATGCCCAGATCGCGGTTGAAGAGATTGATGCAATGAAGAGAGAATCAGCGAATATTGTGTAGCTAAATATCAATTTGTTAAAACAATTAAAAGGGTGGCTCAGATTTGGCCACCTTTTTTTTCGGGCGGGTTGGATTTTCCCGGAAAAAGTGGACACGGTCAAGCGCAAAGGTTTATTTTTTGTTTTTCATATTCAGCCGGTGAAAGATACCCCAGTGTGGAGTGTTTTCTCTGCCGGTTGTAGAACACCTCGATATATTCAAAGATCGAAT
>JAHDSC010000050.1 GCA_018432925.1 Desulfobacterales bacterium
ATAATACCTGCAAATTGACCGGCTTGGCAAAACATTCGTCAAAACCGGCCCGGCGACACTCCATCCGTTCAATCTCGTTTACATAACCGCTCAAGGCAAAGATACAGGCGATCGGGTTGTTTTTGCGTATCCGTCTGCACAATTCCAATCCGTTCATTCCCGGAAGATGTAAATCAAGAAACATGACCCGGATATTTTCATGTTGCAATATTTCAAGTGCTTCTTCACCTCCCCTTGCGCTCCGGGCAATGTAGCCGACCATACGAAAAGCTTTTTCAAGTATATCACATATAGCCTGCTCATCATCCACAACCAGAATCTTATTCTGCATGGGTTTTTTCCTTCTTGTCCGAAGATTTTTCGATGTCTACTATCTTCCCGTCGCCAAGGTAGTCAGTCGTTTCATATCCTGTAATTTTCATGAGCTTTTTTGTTGTTTCTCCCATCCTTACGATTTGCTCCCGGATGGTTTCGATATCTGTGGGTAAAATTTTCTCGTCCGGCAAATTCATCCTCAGCAATTCCGAATATCCTAAAACGACTTGCATCGGCTGGTTGAGTTCGTGGCAAACGGCACCGGCCATTTCCAGAACCCCCTGCAGCTTTTCTCTCCGCAGCCTTTCCTCTTCCATTCGTTTTCGCGCGCTGATATCCCTGATAGACTGAATTGCCCCAACCATATTGTTGCAGGAATCCCGCAGCACCTTCGCCGCGCCCCATAACCACATTCCTTCTTTCAAAAACGTTCCGTAAGTCTCGCAGAAAGCGGCATCCCATAGCCTTTCAAAGGAAGCGTATTGCGCTTCGATCTCTGCGTCGCCGTGAAGGACCAGATCAATCAGCATGGGTCTCCGGGTACCATAAAAAGGAATCGCGTATTCATAGTTGTCTTTGCCCACCATCTCTTCGGCCTTGATTCCGGTCAAGTCCTCAATGGCCCGATTCCAGGCAACGATCTTCCCTTCTTTGTCGATAACAAATGTGGCGTCGGGCAAAAAACTGATGATATCGGTCAAACGTCGTTCGGAAGTTTTCATCGCCTCCTGTGCCTGTTTGCGTTCCGCGATCTCCTTTCGCAGTTGTCGGTTGGATTCCATCATTTTTGCCGTGCGTTCCTCGACCTTCGCCTCCAGTTCATCGTTTTTCCTTTCAATTTCTGCGTTGAGTGCATCATTTTCACTGAACGCTCTGTCGACGGCATCAAACCATACTTGCCAGTGCCTTGGAACCTTGCGGGCCGGAAGGGAGGTGGGGCATCGGCTGCGGCCCATGACATGAACGCCGAATTGTTCCGCCGGTAATACAAAATGTTTGTGGGTAACGACCAGTACCGAAATTACCAACAACGGTATGACCAGCAGAATACCGACCGTTCCGATTCCGAATCTTTCCGAAAAAGACGCCCAAACCGACCCGACCGGTTCCATATAGACGACATGCCAGGGAGCTGATTTCATAAGGCTTTTCATAACGGCCCACGATCCGATCCTGGTAATTCCATGGTCCTGTACATAATGCAGAGGGTCTTCGATTTGTTTCAGGAAAGACGGGAGAGCTTCTTTTATATTCCTAGTCCGCGGATCCCGTGATGTTACCAGGCTGGGGTGTGCCACAATTTGCCCGTATTCATTAACGACAAACATGACCCCGTCTTTCTCACGAAACTCCTTTACCGTGGTGTTGAGGAAATCAACCGTCAAATCGATGGCGATGGTGCCGAGAAAACGCTCATTATCGTAAACAGGAGCCGCGCAGGTGGTCATCAGCCCCTTGCCGTATTCATCCACGTATACTTCGGTCCAGAATAGATCGCGGGCGGGATTGTTCTCGGGAAGTCCGAGAATGTAAAATCCATGAGAGTAGAGTTCCCTGGAGAAATGAAAATCGTTTGAAGACACCCACGGATAAATGTTGATAAATCCCCCGGCGGACGTGTAGTAAATCCATGCGATATTTTTCAGCGCTTGAGAAACGGCAAAAAAGTGGCGATTGAGCCGTAATGCCATATGGATCTCACGGTAGAAATCACGCGAACGGTTCCGGATGGATCCTTCTCCGGTTAGATTGCCGACGGTCTCCCGTTGCAACGGAGGTAAAATTTCGTCCAGATGGTAACGTTGTTCCTCCGGCGCATCGGCAAGACCTCGGAAAGCCGGCGGAGGAACCAAGTTTTCCGGCTGCAACGCTTCCCTCAAATCGGTTTCGGCCGCCGCCTGCATGCTGCGAACCAGCATCGCCACGGAGTTCAGCATGTTGTCAAGGTGACGGACACGCTCCAGAAAATTATTTTCCAGCAATGACTTTTCATGAGACGTATGGAGGTTGTACTGCTTGGCCAGAAGAAAGGTGAAAACCAGCATCAAAGCCGAGAAAACCAGCCCGATAAAAAAAGCGTAACGGGTGTGGAATCGTACAACGCTGTCCCTGCGATCTTTCTCCCCGTCCATGGGGGGCAAACCTCCCTAATCGAGTATGTTTCGAACCGTGTTGAGGATGTTTCGCATATGGTAAGGCTTGCTGATAAATCCCCTGGCCCCGGCATCCATCGTTTCCCGTATCGGCCCGGTCGCCCCATAACCGCTGGCGATAAGCACTTTTGCTTCCGGATCGAACTCCAGAATCTTCTCCAGGCACTTTCTGCCTCCCATGCCCGGCATGATCAAATCGAGGATGATCAGATCGATCCGCTCGCGGTTCCCGCGATAGATCTCCAGCGCTGTCTCCCCGTTCGCCGCGGTAAGTACCCGGTATCCGAACCGGGAAAGAATCGCCTCGCCCGCCGTGCGAATGGATTCCTCGTCGTCCACCAGCAAAATGGTCTCCGTCCCGCCGCGAAGCGGCGCCTCTTTCTTCTCTTCAACCTGCTCGGCGGCAGCCATAACAGCCGGAAGATAAATCTTGAAGGTGGTGCCTGACCCAATTTCGCTGTAACACATGATGTAGCCGTTGTGGCTCTTCACGATCCCGTAGACCATGGCAAGCCCGAGACCGGTTCCCTTTCCCACCCCCTTGGTGGTGTAAAACGGCTCGAAAATGTGGTCCAGGGTCTCTTTCGTCATTCCGCAACCGTTATCGGTAACCGAAAGAAGAAGGTGTTCTCCCGGGACCGCTCCTAAATGACTCCTGCAGTATTCTTCATCCAGAGTTACGTTTGCCGTCTCGATCGTCAGCCGTCCGCCGTCGGGCATGGCGTCCTTGGCGTTGACGGCCAGGTTCATGAGCACCTGTTCGATCTGGTTCGCATCGGCATTTACCCGACGCAGCCCCGGGGCCAGGCGAAGTTCGATCTCGATCATCTTCGGGATGGTGCGCTGAAGGAGCTGCGCGACGTTAAGCACCTCCCGGTTGAGATCGACCGGTTTGAGCCGGCTCTCCACCTTGCGGCTGAAGGTAAGAAGCTGCCGGGCGAGTTCCGCTCCTCTTCCGGCGGCATGGAGGATCTCCCGGAGTTCCCGACCGCCTTTCTCTTCGGTGGCCTTGTTCAGCAGAAGCAGTTCGGAATAGCCCAGAATCCCCTGAAGAAGGTTGTTGAAGTCGTGGGCCACCCCACCGGCAAGAGTCCCGACGGCCTCCATCTTCTGGGCATGCACGAGCGCGGCCTCCATCTGCCTCCTGGCCGTAAT
>JAHDSC010000173.1 GCA_018432925.1 Desulfobacterales bacterium
CGGCACCTTCCGGGAGGATGCGAAACTTGCAGCGGTAGGTCTTTGTATCCTTGACCCATTCGATGGGATCGTCATCGAGCCGGAAGAATTCACGCAGGTGCTTCGACAACTCTTGCTTTTGTTTCTTCAGTTTGTCCGAGGCGTATCGGCTGTGCCAGTCGATCTCGCCACGGGAGTTGGCAAACCCTTCAAGCAATTTCCATTGCTCGGTAGGGTTGCCATTCTTCCTGCTCGCCATTCCCATTTGCGTATAGGTGTATCGACCGCTCTGGTCGCCCGCCCATATTGTGACGGTATGACCATCACGGAACTGAATCTTGATTTGTAGCCATGTGGTGCCCGGCGGTGTCGGGAAAAACACCGTGCCGCCTGAATCCGGCTCAGGCACCTGGCCGATAAGGGGCGCGAATATCTCAGTCTTGTCCCGACGGGTCAGGAATCGTGGAGCATCACCCAGGTACAGATCTTCGTTCAGCGCAATGAAAAGGCTGTCTTTCTGCGCCAGTAGTGTTTCAACTGCAGGACTCAAATGAAGGCGTGTGGGTGCGATCAGGACAAAGGGTTTGATGATTGAAAGGCATAATGACCGGACGACCTCGGCCAGCGCATCCTTGCTGTCCTGCATCGTCAGCACAACCGGGAAGTCCATCCCCGCCGTGGGTATGAAATCGCCCAGTCTCCATGTGTGGGGCAGGCCATCGAGTTTCGAGTCTCGGTGTTCTATTCCCAAGGCCTCGCAGATAGCGCCATTGATGGTTGACTGCTTGAGCCGGTAGATCAGCGTCTGCCTTGGAGAGATCTGAATGGCCGCGCTTTCTTTTTCATTGCAGACGGCTCGGATGTTGGTCTTCGCATGCGTAACCACACTCCGTGGGCATCCGAGGCCACATTCCGTTGGACAATCCACGGCGGTCGCGTGATTTTTGGTCAGTTGAAGGAAATGATCCCGAAACAACGGATACCGATCCCAGCCGGATAGCGCCTTATCCCAATCGAACAGCGCCGCCGACTTTCCAGGCAATGTCTCCAGATATGCCCAGACGGGATCACTCATCCGAAACGCCCCCGGCTCCGACGATGAAACCCCTGAGTCCAAGCCACCTCTCAAT
Organism: Desulfobacterales bacterium; assembly: GCA_018432925.1. Classification (GTDB taxonomy): domain Bacteria; phylum Desulfobacterota; class Desulfobacteria; order Desulfobacterales; family JAHDSC01; genus JAHDSC01. The sequence goes on from JAHDSC010000173.1 coordinate 1,110, forward strand.
AATCTCGGCATCACCATCACGCTTGAATTGCGCCCGGTTGCCCGAACTCAAAATCACAGACCTTGGAGTCTTGGACCCCTCGAACTTGATCTGGAAGCTTGCTTTGATGATTTTCCCTCCACCCGGGAGTGAAGCGCCTCGATCACGAAGTGATGCAAAAATGTCCTCAGACCTGCGGATTTCGACGTCCTTATGAGCGCCGCCCCAAAAGACCTGAACTTCCTTGAGCCTGACATACTCAATGCCATCGACGTCGTCACATAGAAGCGCGTCCTCACCAATTTGCCGCAAAGGTTCCAGGTCAAATCGGCTGCGCTCGTTGAAAAACTCTTCGTTTCCGAACAGGTGGAATCCGAATTTCTTGCGGTAGAGCTCCTTCTCCCCCTTGGTTTCGGCGTTCATTCGGATTTCCCCGATGACGGGGTTGTAGGCAAGCACGTCGAATTTTTCAGGGCGGAAGTATTGGCTGGTGGATTCACCGGCCTCAATGACCGCTTCACGGGCATAGGGCTTGCCGTGGCGCACGAGGAACCATGTGTGGCCTTCCTTCGGATAGACGAACACCTTGGAATACTTGCCCCGACGCTTCTTGGAAAACCATTCGTCAAGATCGGCTTCGAGGGCCGCGAGGGTTTCCTCCGATGGCAGCACGAAATCCGGCAGCGGGTTTTTCTTGGTCTTGAAATACTCGAAGGACCTGACGTTCATGAAGAACTGTTCGGCGTGTACCTTCTCGATGATTTCCCGGTCAGCCATCCAGACCTGGATCGCCAAGTCTGCCGGTGCGGCGTTTTCCCCGATTTCCACGTCGATGTCCGTTCCAGCGATCTCATCCTGAATGGAGTCGAATCCTTCAGGAGTCGAAACTTCATTCACATAGAACAAGGCCTCTGCAAGGTCGTCTGGGGTTGAACCGTCCGGGGTCAGCAAAATGTGACTGAGCGCGTTGTAGTCCAGGCCATCTTCGTGCTGGACTGGTGGCAACTCTACGCCGCGAGCTGAAAAATAGGCGGCATGAGGCTCCAGAAAGGCAATGAGATGCTTCCTGTCGATTCGCCGGAGCATCTCCGGCTTCGAAAAGCGGCGTAGGTTAAAAGTTGCCATCAAATACTCCTGTCGTTTTGTCGTTATTCGTCCATGTCTGTCTCGGTTAACTCCGTTTCCATCCAACGACCTTGCCTAAAACTCGAAGGTCATCCTCCGGCCTGATCCGGATCTTTCTTACCTCCGGGTTCTCTGGCACCAATTCGATGAGCTCGTCTTTGATTTTCAGCCGTTTGACGGTCGCCTCGTTGTTGAGCAGCGCTACAACGATGTCACCATCCTCGGCGTTGGGCTGCTGCCGCACGATGATCAAATCGCCATCGTTGATACCGGCACCGATCATGCTGTCACCC